>JAUXFG010000226.1 GCA_030620115.1 Candidatus Fermentibacterota bacterium | reverse complement strand
CGCTTGTCAGCTTTGCCGTGACAAGTCCGCCTTCGCCGAGGCTTCGTCGTGACAAGAAGGCGCAACCACAGATTGCACAGATTGGGAAAGGAGATGGGGATGGGATTGCGGGATGATACGAAAAGGGGCGATCTTCGGTCGTCTTGGAGAGGAAGGCGAGATTCTTCGCTCCTTGGAGTCGCTCAGAATGACAGTGGTGGGTGGCATTGGACGGGAAAAGACATGTCATTCTGAGGAAGCAGTGCGACCGAAGAATCTGGGTGGATGAGGAGGGGGAATCTCGAATTGCTGGGTTTTGGGAATTCGGATTGAACATCCAACGTCCAACGTCGAATGCGAGGAGAGATTGAGGAATTGGGGATGAATGGGGCTTCGAATATGAGTGGGATCTTGAACAAAGGCGCAAAGGAAGAGCTTTCTGCGACCTTCGGTTCATTGGGTGGCGGGATTGTTGTGGTGGATTTGGGGGGGCAGTACGCCCATCTCATTGCGCGCAGGATCCGCGAGATAGGAGTCTTTTCCGAGATCAGGGCTCTGGAGGATCTCTCGGAAGGGCAGGCTGGGGAGCCGGCGGGAGTCATTTTCTCGGGGGGACCGGATTCGGTGACCGAGGATGATGTTCGACAGATCGATGGATTCTTGAAGAGCACAGTGGTGCCCGTGCTTGGTATCTGCTTCGGGCATCAGCTTCTGGCGAAGTACTTCGGTGGTGAGATCGAAGGCAGCACGAGCAGGGAGTATGGCTTTGCTACGGCGACATGTGATGAGAAGTCGATTCTTTTTCGCGGGCTGGTTCCCCATCAACGGGTGTGGATGAGCCATGGTGATCATGTGAGCTCCCTCCCCTCGGGTTTTCGCGCAACCGCATCATCCGGGACCTTGGGAATTGCGGCCTTCGAATCTCTGGATGGACGTTTTTTCGGCCTGCAGTTTCATCCGGAGGTGAGCCATACCGAACGGGGGATGGACATCCTGGGGAACTTCATCCGCCACTGCATGGGCAATGCCGAGCTGTCGCCATCGTGGACCCCACAGGTCATGCACGATCTCATCATCAAGGACATTCGACGAAGCGCGGGTGACAAGGAACTCTTTCTCCTGGTATCAGGGGGGATCGATTCTTTGGTTACCCTGGATCTCTGCATCAGGGCCGTGGGGAAGAAACGAGTACATTCCGTGCATATCGACATGGGCTTCATGAGACTGCACGAGTCCGATGCGGTGATGGAGTACTTGCGCCAACTCTCCTATCAGAACCTCCGAGTCGTCAATGCGCAGGACCGTTTCCTTGATGCGCTGCAGGATATCGTTGACCCGGAGCAGAAGCGGAAGGTGATCGGGCGGCTCTTCGTGGAGGTCTTCAGCGAGCACATCCGGGCCATGGACATCACAGAGGACTGGATGCTCGTTCAGGGCACGATATATCCGGATCGAATCGAAAGCGGGGGCACGAAACGGGCCGATAGGATCAAGACGCATCATAACCGCGTGGATGAGATACAGGCCATGATCGAACAGGGACGGGTCCTGGAGCCCTTGCGGGATCTGTACAAGAATGAGGTTCGCGCATTGGGCGCCTTTCTCGGCCTGCCTGAGGCCATTCTGAAGCGTCATCCATTCCCCGGGCCAGGCCTCGCGGTGAGAATCATTGCCTCGGATAATGAAAGCCCTCCCGCCGGCTATGACCGGGATGAGGAGCTTCTCCGGTCGCTTCTTGAGCCATATGGGTTGAGCGGGTTTGTGCTTCCTATTCGAAGCGTGGGCGTGCAGGGCGACGCGCGGACGTACCATCATCCGGCCCTCATATGGGATGAAGAGGGTCGCACCACCATGGATTGGGACACGCTGAAGTGCTGTGCCGGCACACTGGTGAATCGTCTGGATTCGGTGAACCGCGTGATATTCGCTTCGCAGAGGATCGGCCGCCATGAGCTTCTATTGGGTAAGTGCTTCCTTGAAAAGCCGGTAGTTGACCTTCTGAGGCTTGTAGACCACCAGGTGCATCAGATGACCCGTCAGATCGAGGAGATCTGGCAGATGCCCGTGGTGAGCTTGCCGCTTTTCGATGTACAAGGAAGGCAGGCCTTTGTCATGCGACCTGTCTGTTCCAAGGATGCCATGACTGCTGATGTATTCGAGATGGATAAGGCATTGTGGGAAGGAATCATCCACGCCGTCACTTCCATAAATGGCGTGGGATATCTCTTCTACGACATCACGATGAAACCGCCGGGGACCATCGAGTGGGAGTAGCCCGCATTCCACCATTCCATTATTCCAAATCCGCAATGGAGTAGGAGCCTATGCCCAAAGATACCACACACGAATTCGTTCGTTTTCTTCTCGACTCAGGAGCACTGAAGTTCGGTGATTTCAAGCTGAAGTCGGGGATCCCTTCCCCGTTCTTCATCGATCTAGGCCAGGTAGCCTCTTCACGGCATCTTGGTTACGTGGGCGCCGCATTGGCCAAGGCGCTCATCAGCCACTATGGAACAGTGGATGTTCTTTTCGGGCCGCCCTACAAGGGGATCACCCTTGTCACGGCCACAGCACTGGCCATGGAGCGCCTCTATGACCGCGATGTCTCCATCTGCTATAACCGGAAGGAGCGAAAGGGTCATGGGGAGACGGGGCAGTTCGTAGGCCGGCTCCCAAGGAAGGGAGACCGCGTGGTGGTGGTGGATGATGTCCTCACTACCGGTGGTACAAAAGTCGAGGCCATTGAGCTTCTTGCCAGGGGGTGTGGCATAAAACCATGCGGCATCTTGGTGACGGTTGACAGGAGAAAGAAGGGCCAAGAGTTCGCCGTAGGGAATGTTGACCTGCACGCCATCGTCGATCTTCCCGATATTGCCTCCTATCTTGAGCTTCAAGGAGATCCACGGGCAGACGCCATGTGGCGATTCTACGGGGGTTCACATGAGTGAGAAACACTACTCGATCATTCCCGCGCTGGACACCACCGATCTTGCCCTGGTTCGCCGGATCGTGTCGGAGCTCTCCGGCTTGGACATCATCTACGGATACAAGCTCGGTTTCTCGCTTGGCCTCTCATACGGGCTTCCCCGCGTGGTGAGCGAGATTCGGGAGTTTACCCAGAAGCCACTCATCTACGATCACCAGAAGGCCGCCACTGATATCCCTGCCACGGGCGCCTTGTTCGCGGAGACAATGCGCCGTGCCGGGATCGATGAGGTCATTCTTTTTCCCCAGGCAGGTCCGGTGACCCTGAGTGCGTGGATCAGCGCCTTGAAAGCTCAGGAGATCAAGGTCATCGTGGGAGGACTGATGACCCATGAGGCGTTCGTGGTCTCGGAGGGAGGATTCATCAATGACGATGCCGTGGTGGAGATCTACCGGGCGGCATTTGGGGCGGGAGTGCGCTCATTCGTTGTGCCGCTGACGAAACCGGCGCAGACAAGAGCGCTGATCAGCCATGCGGATCTTTCTCCTGATTGTGAATTCTATTCACCGGGGTATGGCGCCCAGGGCGGGGAAGTCGGCGAGTTCGACTTCATCAAGAAGCATCACCTCATCATCGGCAGATCCATTCTCCATTCAGACAACCCCAAAGCCGTTGTCAGAGACCTCGCACAAACACTGAGGGGGAAGCCATGAAACGGGACCTCATCTCCATGGATGACCTGACCCTGGAGGACATCAAGGAGTTCCTCCAACTCGCGGCTACGGTGGAAGAACTCCCTGCGGGTGAGAAGATGACCAAGCTCGTGGGAAAGATCCTCATGGTCATGTTCTTCGAGCCGAGTACGAGAACGAGGCTGAGCTTCGAGTCGGCCATGTGCCGCCTGGGAGGGAGCGTCATAGGATTCAACCACCAGATGGCGACGTCCGTGGCCAAGGGCGAATCGTTCATCGACACCATTCACACGGTGGAGAACTATGCCGATATCATGGTCATTCGGCATCCCAGGGAAGGCACCGGCAGATTGGCCAGTGAAACGAGCAGGATTCCAGTAATCAATGCGGGGGATGGAACGAATCAGCACCCCAGTCAGACGCTCCTCGACCTGTACACGATTCAGAAGTTCTTCGGGGGAATTGAGGGTTTGAAGATCGCCTTTGTGGGTGACCTGAAGTACTCACGAACCGTGCATTCCCTGATCAGGGCGCTCATGAAATTCAAAGATCAAGACTTCCTTCTTGTGTCCCCTGACACGCTCAGACTGCCCGAGTACTTGAAACGGGCTGAAAAGCAGGATACGGTGCGGTTCCACGAAACCGCCTCATTGAAGGAGGCAGTCTCGTGGGGTGATCTGATCTACATGACCAGGATCCAGAAGGAGCGCTTCCCGGATTTGGTTGAGTACGAGAAGGTCAAGGATAGCTACTGCATAGATGAGAAGATGCTGGAGCACGCGCCGGAGTGCTTGCGTGTGCTTCATCCTCTTCCCAGGGTGAATGAGATTTCCTACAGCGTAGACAGGACCACCTATGCAGGCTACTTCGAACAGGTAGGCAACGGTCTTATCATGAGACAGGCCATACTGCTGCAGTTGCTGGGGGTGGCGATATGAAGACCGGAGGCCATATACTGCACATTCCGAAGATCGAGAAAGGCATCGTCATCGATCATATTCCAACAGGCCATGGGATTCATATTCTGGAGATCATCCGCTCACATCCTGAGATGAAAGAGGTCGTAGTCACGCTGGGCCTGAACTACAGGAGCACCAAGCTGGGCAAGAAAGACCTGATCAAGTTGGAGGTTCAGGAGCTTACGCCCAGGATTGTGCAGCATATCTCACTGATCTGCCCCGGGGTTACGATCAAGAAGATCACTGACTACGAGGTTGACGAGCGCCTGACCGTCAGATCGCCGCAGGTAGTGAAGAATCGTCTCCAATGCCGCAATCCCAACTGTATCACGAATCATGAGCGCCATATCGAAACATGTTTCAGGCTCGTGGATGAGCAGAAACAGACCTTCAAGTGTATCTACTGTGAGCGTGTATTCCATCTGGGCGAACTCCGACCGCTGATATCGTAGAAGAATGTGAAATCTGTCAATCTGGAATCTGTAATCTGGAAGAAAGGGATTGGGGAAGGGAACCTCACGCATCCGCCTTCGCTTGTCAGCTTTGCCGTGACAAGTCCGCCTTCGCCGAGGCTTCGTCGTGACAAGAAGGCGCAACCACAGATTGCACAGATTGGGAAAGGAGATGGGGATGGGATTGCGGGATGAT
>JAUXFG010000221.1 GCA_030620115.1 Candidatus Fermentibacterota bacterium | reverse complement strand
ATCATCCCGCAATCCCATCCCCATCTCCTTTCCCAATCTGTGCAATCTGTGGTTGCGCCTTCTTGTCACGACGAAGCCTCGGCGAAGGCGGACTTGTCACGGCAAAGCTGACAAGCGTAGACGGATGCGTGAGGTTCCCTTCCCAAATCCCTTTCTTCTAGATTACAGATTCTAGATTGTCAGATTTCACATTCTCTCCCCATTCCCGAAATTCAGTCGGAATGTCGGGTTACGCTTTGCTAACCCGACCTACAGTGCTTTCCGTATCGTGCATCAAAGGCCATGACGGAGCATGGCCCTCCATCATCCTCATTTCGATGTTCGACGTTCATTCCCCCAATCCTCCCAATCTCCTCTCCCAATCTGTGTAATCTGTGGTTCCCTCATCCCTGCTTCGCGCCGATCCGTTCTTCTTCGATCTGTTGCATGAGCTCATCGGAGACACCGGTGGGATACTCTCCGGAGAAGCAGGCATAGCAGCAGGGTAGGTCGGCATAGAGGGATCTCAGATCATCGAGTGACTGATACACCACGGCATCGGCCCCAATGTAGCGAGCGATCTCATCCGGGTCGTAGTGGGAGGCAATGATCTCCTCCTTGATGGACATGTCGATGCCATAGATGCAGGGGTATTTGATGGGTGGGGACGCGGAGATAAAATAGACTTCCTTGGCTCCGGATCGTTTGAGCAGTCTCACGAGATGCTTCGCCGTAGTGCCACGCACAATGGAATCATCCACCACGGCGATCTTCTTTCCCCGTATCACGTCGCCTAGCGGGTTCAGCTTCTGCTTGACCAACAACTCCCGTTTCTCCTGGGTAGGAGAGATGAAGCTCCTTCCGATGAACGCGTTCTTGGCGAGCCCTCGCCGGTAGGGAATACCAAGCCCCTCAGCGAGGCCCGATGCGAAAAAATATGCTGAATTGGGTACATCGATGACAAAATCCGGTTCCAGCCCCGTTCTCCGGAAGGTTTCCGCGAGCTTCTTCCCCATGCGTACGCGTTCACTGGCCACCAGTCGGCCATGAACCGTGGAATCTTCGCGGGAGAAGTAGATGTATTCAAAGACACAGAAGGCCTGCTTCTCCTGATGACAGATTCTCGTATGGAGCTGCCTGTTCTCATCGATGAACACCGCCTCTCCGGGTTCCAAATCGCGCATCACCTCATAGCCAAGATAGTCGAAACACGTGGTCTCCGAGGCAAAGGCATAGATAATGCCTTTATCCGTGTAGTGCCGCGCCATGACCAGTGGCCGGATGCCATTGGGGTCAGTGAATGCCAGAAACCCGCGGTTGGCGATGATTGCCACTGCCGAATATGCCCCTTTGACTCGGCGCTGTGTGGCTTCCACGGTGTCGAAGATATCATCCACGGTCAGATATTTCAGATCCTTGCTCTCCAGCTCCGAGGCGAATGTATAAAGGATGAGCGCCACATCGTTAGAGGTCTCCAGCAGCCTGTGCCGCTCTTCGTACAAGTAGTTCCGCAGCTCCACGAAATTATTCACATTGCCGTTATGAATCATGGCAAGGCCGAAGGGATAGTGAACGGCAAAAGGCTGGGCATTCAATAGATTCGGCGAGCCGATGGTGGAGTAGCGTACGTGTCCCAGCCCGCAGTGGCCGTGAAGATCGTGTGCAACTCCGTCGCCGAATACGGTGCTCACATGGCCCAACCCCTTCTTGACCCTGAAATTCCCATTGAATGTCACCGCACCTGCGGAATCCTGCCCGCGGTGCTGCATGGAGGTGAGTGCAAACGTCAATTCTGGAGCGACATCATCGTGCCCGAAGATGCCGATTATGCCACACATACTGCCCTCCGTTGTTTCACCGCTCCACGCCATTGTGTGCGGTGACGACTTGTTTCAGTACCCGGCTATAGAACTCGTGCTCAACCTTGAGTCCTCGCTGCTCAACCTCTTCCAAGGTTGTCGCCCCGGTAAAATCCACCTCCTTTTGGGCAATCACCGGCCCGGTATCCACACCTTCATCAACATAGTGGACCGTAATCTTGGTCGACTGCAATCCCTTGCCGAAGGCCCATTCATACGCGCCGAGTCCCTTGAACCGAGCGGTATCCGCGGGATGGATATTGATGATCCTTTTCCGGTAGCGGGAAACGATTCGCGGAGACAGAATCCGCATGAAACCAGCCAGCACGATATAGTCGATATGCTTCTCTTCCAACAGGGCGAGCACCTCTGTTTCGAACTCGGCTTTTTTCTTGCCTTTGGATTCAATGACCGCGGTGTCGATGCCGAGGAGCCGGGCAACCTCAAGACCGCAGGCATCCCTCTTGTTCGAGAGTACGATTTCGACGGTGCAGCAATCCTGCAGCATCCCTGCCTGCACATTCCGGACGATGGCTTCCATGTTGCTGCCACGCCCCGAAATGAGTATGGCGATACGTTTCTTCACCGCGGCGCCACTCTTCCACCGATGTCATGCCGGCAGGTGACCCCATGGAAATATATTCCTGCGCATGCTTCATACGCCCGGCCAATGGCGGATTTCAGATCAGGGCCCCTGGCCACGATATTCAAGACCCTGCCTCCGGCAGTAAGAAGCGCCGAACCCTTCCTTCTGGTACCTGCATGAAAGGCCATGGCGGTATCAGGAAGGACGTCAAGACCAGAGATTTCGAACCCTTTCTCATAGGCCCCGGGATAGCCTCTGGAGGTGAGAACCACGTCCACGAAGAAACCATCGAAAAACTCCGGCTGGAAATCAGACAGTGTTCTGTCCATACAGGAGAGCATCAAAACCAAAATGTCGGACTTCAGCGCCGGAAGGATGACCTCGGCTTCTGGGTCTCCTAATCTCACATTGTATTCCAATGCCTTGGGGCCTTCCTCGGTCAACATGAGACCAAAATAGAGCGCGCCCCGGTAGTCGAGGCCCTCCTGTCGAATGCCACGCAAAGTCGGGTCAACCACCGCTTCGCGGATCGAAGACAGAACCCGCTCGTCACAGAACGGTACGGGACAGTATGCTCCCATGCCGCCCGTATTGGGCCCGCGATCACCATCGTATGCCTGCTTGTGATCCTGCGACGGCAAGAGGAGGATGATATGTTCCCCATCGGTGAATCCGATCACCGAGAGTTCCTGCCCCAGGAGCCTCTCTTCCAAGAGGAGCGGCGCGTCCGCACCGTGCTTCTGCCGTAGATCGGCCACCGCAGCCCGCGCCTCTTCCTTGGAAGAGCAAACCACCACGCCCTTGCCGCCGGCCAGGCCGTCGTACTTGACCACCAGATTGCCGTTCAGTGCCTGGATCGCTGGTTCCGCATCACCATTCTCAAGCACCCAGGATTCCGCAGTCGCCACCCCATACTTCAACATGAACCGCTTAGCCCAGATCTTTGAACCTTCTAGTCGCGCCGCGGCCCGGTCAGGCCCAAGAACCTTGATCTCGGTATCGCGGAAGTAGTCCACCACACCCGCAACCAGCGGTTGCTCGGGGCCCACCACCAGAAGCGCCACATCCTGCTTCAGACAGAATTCCTTGAGCGCAGGGAAATCCATAGGGTCAATCGGCACATTGGGAGCCGTTCCACCATTGCCCGGGATCGCGAAGAGCTCCTCGGCCATGGCGCTCTGTGAGAGCTTCCAGGCAATGACATGTTCCCGCCCGCCGGATCCCACCACCGCTACATTCATAACGCTAACTCCCTGTTGGCCTCGTCAAGGACGAGCTGGCAAATGCGCGCTGCATATCCGGTGTATTCAGGTACTTGAAGTGATCGAAGCTCTTCCTTGACCGGCTCTCCCACATCCAGCTCGGTGATGAAGTCATGGATGTCCCGGAGGGTCGGTTTCCTGCCGCGGGAGAGCTGTTTGAGTTTCTCGTAGGGCGCCACAACTCCTTCACGGCGAAGGATTGTCTGGATCGGTTCGGTGAGGAGCTCAGGGCTGCCTTCCAGTTCCTGGCGGCACTGCTCCTCATTGAGCCGAAGGCGCGTTAAACCCTTCAAGATTTCCTTCTGCGCCAATATTCCATGCGCCAGGGCGACACCTACATTTCTCGTCACCGTGCTGTCCGAGAGATCGCGCTGGAGTCGCGACCTGGTCAACCTGTCAGCCAACCCGCCCAATAGGTGATTCGCGACTTCGAGGTTCCCCTCGCTGTTCTCGAAGTTGATGGGATTCACCTTGTGGGGCATGGTCGACGAACCCACTTCCTGTTGATGGGCGACCACACTCATGTACCCGAGCGTCAAGTAGAGCCACATATCTCTGTCAAAATCGATGAGGATATTATGTATCTGCTTCACAATGAGGAAGTACTCGGCCCACGTATCATGATCTTCAATCTGTGTAGTCGCGATATTCGGTTCGAGATCAAGGCTTCTGACAAAGTTCGCCGAGAATTCCAACCAATCGAAATCCGGAAACGCAGCCGTGAAGGCTGAGAAGTTGCCGGTGGCGCCGTTGAGCTTGCCCCTGAATCGGAGCTCCTTGAGCCTCCTGAGCTGCCTCAAGAGGCGCGAGATGTATACCGCAAGCTCCTTCCCCGCCGTGGTGGGAGAGGCCATCTGCCCATGCGTTCGTGCGGGAAACGGAACGGACTTCCATTGAACGGCAAGGGCGCAGAGCTTCCCTATGACCTCCTTCAGGAGAGGGATCTGTTCCCGCTCCCGGAATTCCTTGAAGAGTGATGAATATGCGAGATTGTTCACGTCCTCCGAGGTGAGGCCAAAATGGATCATGTTGCCGCCACAGAGATCCAGGGTCTCCCTCAAGAACAGCTCGCATGCCTTCACATCATGGTGGATCTTCCCCTCTATCGCCTTGATCCGGTGGAAGTCCTCCTCAGTAAAGGAACCCTTCATTGCATGCAGTCTCTTCGTCTCTGCCCCTGAAAGCCCTTCCCATAGCCCCGTTTCGGCCAAAACCTCCAGATAAAGCAGCTCGATACGGCATCGTGTGCGCATGAGGGCGAATTCCGAGAAGTACTCTGACAGAAAGACAAGCTTCCCGTGGTAACGCCCATCCAGAGGTGAGATCTCGTTAATCAAGAGCGTTCCCCCGTAATGCACGTCTCATAAGCTCTACACCTCCATCATCTGAACGCTGAACCCTGAACCCTGAACGCTTCCTTCTCCCCTCCCCTCCCAGATTCTTCGGTCGCACTGCTTCCTCAGAATGACACCAAGTGCCACATACTTCTGCACACTACCACTGTCATTCTGAGCGACTCCAAGGAGCGAAGAATCTCTCCTACATCCCCTCTCCGTCATCTCAAGCCTTCTTTGAGAGTACATTTCATATTTGCTGTACTCTCTGCCTTGAAAAACCTGATGGCGCGGCGCCATCAGAGGCCGCACT
>JAUXFG010000058.1 GCA_030620115.1 Candidatus Fermentibacterota bacterium | reverse complement strand
ATCTGTGGTTCGCAATCCCCCATGCTCCATTGCGTTCCGTTCCCACAAATCATAGATTGTGATCCACTGATGACTCTCTTATACTGTCAAAATGGTGTCAGCCCAAAACACAAACAGGGCCAAGTGCGCCACTATGCCGGAATCTGAACGAGACCGTTACCCGATAGACAAAACACACCAGATGACTCTGCGCGATTTGTTGAATGCGGAGTCTCGACTTCACATAGGAGAAGGCGTAAGGATCGGCGCGGCAGTAGCTCGTGAGCTGATCCGGTCGCAGAACGAGGAACTTTTCTACAGAGAACTCCAGCCGGAGAACATCTTTCTAGAGCAGGAGACTCTGGAGCCTTACTTTGCCTCTACTCCTTCAGCAGCAGAGCCCGGGAAGCAATCGCCGGAATCCCGGAAGAACGTATTCCCCTATATGAGCCCTGAAGTGATGCGCGGCAGCCCGCCGGATGCGGTCTCACATGTGTGGTGTTTGGGTGTGCTTCTTTTCGAGATGATCGCGGGCGCCCCTCCGTTTCAGCAGGATCACATCGGGGCGGATGGAGAGATCGAAGCTCTGCCTCCTGATCTCCTATCGCTTCGCCCGGAAACCCCAGAGAAACTCGCAACTCTCATCTATCGGATGTTGGATACTGATCGCGATCTGCGGATGCAAGAATTGGAGGCAGTACTGGCGCAACTTGAGGACGTACTGGATTCCATGGAGGAATCGGTGGAGGCTCCATCCGAATCACAGAAGAACCGGAGCCAGGGATCAGTGACTGCGGCAACTATATCCAGCCTGCCATTTACGACCAACCCCTTTATAGGACGCGAGGAGGAGATGGCCGGTATCGCCACAATGCTTGCTAACCCCCAATACAGATTGCTCACACTCGTGGGACCTGGGGGGATAGGTAAGAGCCGATTGGCGTTTCAGGTCGCTCAAGAGGTGATAGGATCATTCCCTGACGGAGTCTACTTCGTTCCGTTGAATCCCGTCAGATCCCCTGAGTTCATCGTTCTGGCAGTTGGCAATGCATTGGGATTTGCGTATACCCATAAACCTGAGCCAAGGTTGCAGCTCCTTAGATACCTGAGATCGAAAGAACTGCTACTGATTCTCGATGATTTCGACCAGCTGGCGGAAGGCGCTGATATAGTCACGGAGATTCTTGAGAACGCCGCCGGCGTGAAGATCGTGCTCACTTCCAGAGAGCGTTTGCATCTGTGCATTGAACGGGTGATCGAGATTTCCGGTCTCTCTGTGCCCGATGAGTCTGATGATCGAAGTCTCCACGTCAGTGAATCAGTCCAACTGTTCCATGCAAACGCCAGGAGAGTCTCTTCGGATTTCAAGCTCACTCCGAAAGAATCGCCTTTTGTGGTCCGGATATGTCGGTTGCTGTGTGGCGTGCCCCTGGCGATAGAGCTTGCTTCGGGGTGGGTGCGGGTTCTTTCATGCAGAGAGATAGCAGAGGAAATGGAACGAGACATCGGCTTTTTGGCCACGACGGAACGAGACGTTCCCGAACACCATCGGAATATCCGCACGACATTCGATCTTTCGTGGCGACTCCTGGAAGAAGAGGAAAAAACAGCACTCATGAAGCTCTCTGTCTTTCGCGGTGGTTTTGGGAGAAAGGCTGCGGAAAAGGTAGCAGGAGCATCTTTGTCGATCCTTTCGAGATTGGTGGACAAGTCCTTAGTACAGAGAGATGCCTTAGGCCGCTATCAGATTCACAGACTACTGGAGCAGTATCTTGAGGAGAAGCTGGCCGAGTCGACCCAAGACGAGGATCGGTTGCAGGATCTTCATGCGCAATGCTTTGCCGCATTCCTGGACGAGAGAGAGGACTCGTTGCGGGGAGAAGACCAGAGGTCCGCATTGGACCAAATAGAGGAGGAGATTGGGAATATTCACAAAGGCTGGAAGTGGGCGATAGATCACGGGGATCTCAAGAAAATCGACAGATCCATTGTTACCCTAAGCTCGTTCTATCAGGTGCGTAGTTGGCTGGAAGAAGGCGGTAGAATGCTTCGCGATGCGTTGACGAAGATCCGAGCTAATCCGTCACATGAATACAGCAGCAAGGAAACAGACATCACGGTGGAGAGATTGCGCGCACGACTGGGACTATTTGACTTCTTTCTCGGTCGACTCGACGATGCTCGAGAGTCGCTGAAGCAGAGCCTGGCTGTTTTCGAGACTAACAAGAAACACACCGACATGGCTTTCACATTGTGGGGGTTGGCCGAGGTCACGAGACGCGAGGGGAACTACGACGAGTCACGGCGGCTCTGTGAGCAGTGTCTGCTCTTGAGCAGGGAAATTGCTGACCGGTGGACCGAGGCGAATGTGCTGGCCACCATGGGGGGAACGGCCGCATTTCTCGGCGAGTACGATGATGCGAATATGCTGTTCCAGCAAAGCCTATCGATCAGCCGTGTACACAAGTATCTGCGCGTCATCGTGAAGTGTCTCAACGGCCTGGGCAATGTGGTCTACTCCCAGGGTGATTATCTCAAGGCCAAAGAGCATTACGAAGAGGGTCTTTCCGTTGCGAGGGCTATCGGCGACATGGCATTGATCGCTATTCTTTTGGGCAGTGTCGGCAATGCAGCATACGTACTTGGGGACTACCAGATGGCCAAGGAGCTCTATCAAGAACGCCTTGAGTTTGCCAAAGGCGTGGGAAGCGATAGCGGCATTGCTCGTAGCCTGTGTCTTCTAGGATATGTTTACCAACAATTGGGTGAATATGAGAACGCAACAAAGCTATTGGAGGATAGTGTCGCGCTATCGATGGGAATCGGTGAGAAGAGGGAAGCCGCCTATTGTATGAATGCTCTTGGTGAAGTAGCTGTAGATTTACACGACTATGAGGAAGCAAAACGCCGTTTTGTTGAGAGTATAAAGAGTTTTCGCAAGATGGGTATTCAGCGAGGCCTGGCGATATCGCTCAATGGATTGGGCGGTGCTACGCTGGCGATGGGTGAGGTGGAAGAGTCCGCAGTGATACTCAAGGAAGCTCTCCAGATCGCAGTAGGAATCCAGGCCACTCCTGTTGCTCTTTGCAGCATCTTGGAGTCGGGAAGACTCCTCGAAGCTCGAGGAGACAAGTACAAAGCAGCACTGATCTATGCATTCGTATCGTCGCAGAAGGAAATCGAGCATAGGAATAGTATGGAAGCTGGTCGTGCTCTTGCAGACTTATTTGAACATGATTTTCCAGGTGATCGCGACGCCATTCTGGCCGAGGGGCGAGGGCTCACTCTTGAACAGGTGGCCGAGGATCTTCTTAGGACCGAATAGACCGGGAAAGACCCCAAAATCGTCCTCGTCTCTGCCAATTCCATCTCTGGCAACGTATCTGCGGATGCTAACCCGAACATCTCATCGAAGTAGGAGCATCGGCTTCACCGCATGACTCTTGTTACGCCTATCATGAATGCGGCAGAAATAGACTCCAGACGCCAACGCGATCCCACGCTGGTTGGTTCCATCCCAAATCACACGGTGTGCCCCAGGCCTCTGATACCCAGCTGATAACTCCTTTACGACCTGGTCAGCGGCGTTGAGAATCGTGAGCCGCACATGCATCGGTTGCGCAATCTGATAACAGATCGCGGTTCTTGCTCGAAAGGGGTTGGGGTAGTTCTGATGCAGCTTAAAGGGGGTTACTCCGGTCTCAGGCTCGTTTGTGCCTGAACCGGTCGTTATGCTCCAGACGTGAACCAAGCATTTCTCCTCATCGGCCCTTCGTTCAAAAATGTATATGAACCCGTTCGCTCCATCGAAACACGTCGCCCCAACAAAATGGTACTTGGCTCGATAGGGATCGAAAACCGGATCAAATAGATATTCATCGATATCAAGAGAATCGTAGGGCTGCGGCGCCCACGTCGGAATGTCTCCTCCGGCTACCGCCGCCAATTCGCTGGGATCAAAGAACAAGACTTGAGTCTTCGTGCTGTCCGACCAGTAACCCCGATCGTCATATGGCCAGGGCGGCACGTCGGGATAGGGCGGCTTCTCCGGCCATACTGTACCGTCTGCGAAGCCATACCAGGAGTTGCCAAGGGCCTTTGTCCCCAACAGAACCACTGCCGATCGGTTGCCCTTGGTGAGCCACGCCCCGCCTGACCAGTCATCTGCCGTTTTGAAATGGTTCATCTTCATCGAATCATCAGTGGCTATCTCCGGTGCACCGGGCATCTGTATGCCGTACAGAAGAAGCGGCGTGAGCGTCTCCAAAGTTGAATTCGGGTCCGGTGGATTTCCGTCATTCCAGGGTCCATAGGCGAAGAGAGTCGGCCCTAGCCCTCCCCACTGTCCGATACGAAACCGTCCCGTCACCAATAGCTGACCAGGTGTATTCTGAGACGCCCAGGCTTCCGGGATCTCAAACATGTAGTCACATGTTGTATAGTTCGTGTAGCCATCGAAATACCACGGACCAGCCGGTTGAGGATTTGAGAGATCCATTTCGCACCAGCCATGGGACGGCTCGAAGTCCTGGGAATTCTGCATCTGTCCCCAACAGAAGTGAAGCTTCTCGGTCGTCTGGGCGCCCTGGGCCGACAGGTAAGCCAGACCGGCCGTGGGTTGCTCGAGATCCCCGAACATGCCTCCTGTGATGTCATGAAAGCCCTGCAGAGTTTGGGACGTGTTAAGGTCGTTGACATTCTGGGAGGGAGAAATGATGGGGACAGGTATGGTTATCTCGGAAACCTCTTGGAGGTGATCGTGACCGAGAGCGAAGATGGAGCCCGGATAGCCGTCGATAGGGCCGGTGGGATCGCCCCCAGGATAAAACGTCGCGGCAAATCCTGCATAGTTCCATCCATATTCCCCTTCATCCGGCAGGCGGAAAGCACCCAGGTACTGCAGATCATCACTGTGTAGAAGCTCACCGTAACATCCGTAAGCCAAGACTGCAATGAATATCGCCGCGCACATGGCAAGAGGCGTTTTCATCTGCTCCCTCCTCGTTGAAAGCATATTCTATCCATATTAGACTCGAACTATCTCACAACTCCGAATGGACGCCCCGCCTCCTGCCCCGCGCGCAATCATCCGACAGACATAGAATCCACCGTCAGTATCACGATCATGATCGTCTTTGCCATCCCACGGCACGGCATAGTCCCCCGGCTCCTGGATCTCATCGACAAGCAACCGAACCCGCTCTCCCCGGCCATTCAAGACCTCCAGAATAACGTAGCTGGCCCGTGGCAAGGCGTAGGTTATGGTTGTTCCGTTGCTAATGGGATTGGGATCGTTCTGGCTTAGTCGATACATTGAAGACAACTCTCGTACTCCTTACCTGAAACTTCCTCCCGAACTTCCCCTTCCTCCCATCCAAACTTCGACGTTGAATGTTGAATGTTCGATGTTTTCCTTTTCCCCTCCACGATCCTTCCCCTTCCTCGTCCCAAAAACCTCATCGGGAGCCTCGTCGATTTCCGAGCCGAGTTTCCTCCATGAATGATCCCGCCGACTGGCGGGTGGCGCCACTCACCTCTTAGGGTTTGCGCACGGGATCGGAACGGGCAGGATGGCTGTGCCGAGGCCTGCTGACATGGCAGGAAGTCTCATGCCAGCTCAGCCTCGGCATCGTACCAACTACCGTTCTGCTTCCGAACCTCTCATTGACAGATCGAACCCCACGAGCGGGATGTCTGCCCCATAGTCAAACTCTCCGACGATGTTCGACTCAACCGATTCCTGAGTGGCATTCCGGGCCTTCCCAAGGAAGAAGTAGTTCGTGCTCGAGTTTCCAATGCCTCCCGTGAAATCACGGTGTGCCGTAGGATGGGTTACTATCTGCCACGGCGCTCCTGAGGCGTGGAAATATGGTGTAGGACTCCGGTAGAGGTCGTAGTGAGTGGCGTCACTCACCACAGGCCACGAGATCCGCGCCGTGGTTGCGCTGATCAGCTCAATGTCCAACACCATGGGACTCAAGGCTCCACCGCCTCCAGTCACCGCATGCCAGAACCCATGATGGGTCATGTAGCTGCCCCCACCTGAAGCGCCAATTGGGGCGCTCTGTCCTGTCGTGCCGGTGATGACGTAGCCGCCGCCCGTCAGCCGAGCGCCTCCACCGGCGATGACTGACGGGCCGACCACATATTGTGCAAAGGCGATCGTGGGGTACAGCAAGAGAACACTTACCACGAGCAGTGCCGACAGCTTCAGCATCCTCGTGCCGTGTTCACACGCCGCTTCATCGCGCATCGCCCACCTCCATCACGTCCACGTCCCCGCTCGTGCGATCGGGCTCGATGCTCGCCCCTGCCGCCGTCGTGCGCCAGTCCTCCGGCTCTTCCACAGGATGAACATTGGCGGGGGTGAAGATCTTGTAGTCCCTGCCCGCGGTTTTTGGGTAGCCGTACGCAGTCGGGTAGAGCAGCTCGCCCCGGTCGCACACATTGTTGTCCGGACCCTTGTCCTCTTCCACCGGCCGTGCCAGTTGGTGCATCACCGGGTCGTCCCGATCGGCCATGACCATCCACGCGACCTCCCGATTGGGATCGCCGTAGGCGGTGAACGCGGTGTGATCAGCCCCCCACCGATACCCGGTGAGGAACGGCTTGCCCTCCGGCGTCAGATGTACCGACGCCTCCTTCTCCTTCGTCAACGCCTCGAAGTACTCCGGCATCTCGACCAAAGCCATACCGTCAGAACCAAGCTTCACCGTGCCTCTGTAAATGAGGAGGTTTTCCGGCGATTCGACGAAGTTGTGCCTCAGCAGCTTGTTCTCGGGGTCGAGCGGATGGTCGATCAGGAAGGAGCCGCTGCCCTTGGTGAGGGTTCCGGTGACATTGACGTTGCCCGCGAACCAGCCCGCCCAGCCGGACGTCGCTGAGGCGCTGAGCCCGTAGTTGGTCCCGAAGGTTGCGGTCGCCAAGCCCCTGACGCCTACGTTCTTGCCTTGCCCCTCAACGCCGACACCGTTGACCGCATTGGATTGGAAGTAGCCACCCACGCCATTGCCCGAGGTGTTGCTTGCCAGACCGTAGACGCCGACGGGGTAGGGCTCCGCGGAAGTGGCGTTCCGGCCATCGCTCCTGCCGTACACACCGTAAGTCCCGCCCAAGTTGCTGTTATAGGAAGACCAGCCAAAGACACCTATCGACCCGTCGCATGAAGCGGAACTCCTGCCATAGACTCCGTATGTCGCATGATCGCCGGTAGTGGAAGTGGCAAAAGCCCGGATGCCCGAGGCCTGGTTGGACGGGGATTCGAAGTATCCCCCGTACACGACGCCCGTCGTGGCGGTGGCCTTGCCATAGACACCGGTGTGGGGAGCTTCGGCGTGGATTCCCTTGCCGTCCTGTGAGTTGCTGGCAAAGGATCCGCCATATGCGGCGCCGATCGTGGCCGTGGCCTTGCCGTAGACGCCGGTGTGGGGCGCTTGGGCGTGGATTCCCTTGCCGTCCTGTGAGTTGCTGGCAAAGGATCCGCCATATGCGGCGCCGGTCGTGGCGGTGGCCCTGCCGTAGACGCCGGTGTGGGGCGCTTCGGCGTAGACGCCCTTGCCGGACGGGGACTCACTCTCGAAGTATCCCCCGTAACGGGTACCCGAGCTGGATGTGTTCACGGCCTTGACGGCACCACTGGTAGAGGAGCCCACCGATCCCTCGATCAGGGTTCCCGGCACCAGACCACTGGCCATGTAGGCGTAGCCTGCCGAGGTCAGGCGCTGGCGAGGGGACTGATCCACCCCCTCGAACCTCACCAGCAGCCAGTAGTCCTCATCGAACGGTAGATTCAACGTCGGCTGTGGGCTTTCGCCTAGAAGCACATTGAACACACCATCTGAAACCGCAATCGATCTATTCAAGCTGTCCCACTCCATGGCGCCCCCGGTGACCGCATCATAGATTCGAAAGCGCATGGCGTAGGTTCCATCAGCTACCGGTGTGCCGCCACTGTCGGTCACTTTCCCCTGGTAGCTGATGAGCTCAGGGATCTCCGCTATTGCGCTCCCGAAGAGCACGAACGCGAAGAGGCTCGCCAATATGGCGGAGCCTGGCCGAACCTGAGATGAACTCATACAACACCTCCTGGATACGTCTTCCACATCAGGGACTGAGAAGCCGGACGTGGAAGAATTGTCTTGGAACACGTTCTCTCAGTCGACTCAGAGTATACAATCTGCCGCTCAGATTTTTCTCAGACTCTGTCTTGAGCTGTTAGCTGCCAATGGCTATTAGTGACGATAGCGCCATCAATGCCTGTTTCTTCCCGTAGCCGTTCACGGGTTCAGGGTTCACTGTTCCCGCCGGGCCGGAGGCAGGGTTGCCTTCAGATCCCACGAATCAGAGGTTCAAATTCCGGCATATTTCAGGACAGGGCGGGAAGTGCCTTACACTTTCGTTACCCTTTTTGCAATGACTGAGGCCCCAGGGGTCATCGCGAGCGACAGCGCGGCGATCTGGGTGGGCGGATGAGCTTGCTTCGTCGTTACCCTCCTCGCAATGACTGAGGGTGGCGCCACGGTTCCGTGATCTCTCTACGGGATATTGTATTCCTATCGTGAGCCGTAGCGCGAGGCCCAGACCGTAAAACGAGAGAATGAAAGATCCCCAAATTCCCGGTGAACCCTGAACCTCTGAACCTTTCAACCCGTGAACGGTTACTTCTTGCCTATCCCCAATCCCTCCAATCCCTTCCTCTTCCCTAGTTCGATGTTCGATGTTCTGTGTCGTCTCTCCAGTCATCTCAACGCTGAACGCTGAATGCTCTCCCCTCCCCAATCCCCCAATCCCCCCAATCCCTCAATCTTCCCAATCTCCTCTCTCAATCTGTGTAATCTGTGGTTCCGCAATCCCTCCATGTTCCATTGTGTTCCATTCTCCCGAGTCATAGGTTGGAGTGAAACGACGCTGTATTCAACGCACGCAACATCGAACCAACGGCCATGCCGGTGTCGCCTGGGAGAATGGAGACGCTGGTAATGTTTCCTCAAGGTTTGCTCAAGATGACGCAAGTGAGGCCGAAATCTGCCGTCCTTTGTGCTTGGATTCTGTTCATCGTTTCAGGCTTCCTTTTCCTCCCGGAAGAAGCGTGTTCTCAATCGATTCCCGATACGCTTTGGCTTGAGATGGACGATGGTGTCCATTTGGATGCCACACGGTTCACTCCTGTGGCGGCTCTTCCTCCTGGTGGTTTTCCAGCTATCGTGTTTGTTCATGGTTTTGGGGGATCGAAAAGCGATGTTGAACCCATCGCGGAGCTGTACGCTGAGAGCGGGTATGTCACTCTTGCTTATTCCGTGCGGGGTCAGGGGGCATCAGAAGGCCTTTCCACTGTATTCTCGTTCCGTGAGCGGCAAGATCTGGCACACATCATCGACTATCTCGGCTCTCAACCCAACGTGAATGCCGACTTGTTGGGAGTTGCCGGCGCTTCTCAGGGCGGGTTTCACTCTTGGTTTGCGGCTGTTGACCACATGAATGTTCGTGCTGTGGCGCCGGCCAATAGCATCCCAATTCGCTCCTCAGCCGCGGCTCGATACGGTTGTTACGCTACTGCTATTGCCACAGAGATCGATCCATCACCAGAGGTGCGTCTGGACACGCTGGCCTTTCCCTTGAAGCGTTTGCTGCGAGCCGATGAGTATGACTCGGTGTGTGCTGTCCTCGCAGGGGGGAGAGATTTTGATTCCACGGATGTCGCCGCTGCCCATGCGCGCTTCCTTATGATGGGCGCTTGGCATGACCATGTGTTTTGGCACAATCGTGTTCCCGGGGCTTTTGCTGTGGCTCCACATCGGTCTCTTCTGTACCTTGGAGTTGGAGGACACGGCTCAGGAGACGTACCCGAAGAATCTGGATTTCGTGATGATCTTCAGCGGCGGTTTTTCGCAGAGGAGCTCAAAGGCGAAGATCATGGCCTTGATGATGTCGGCCCGGCAGTTATTGCGCTTGGACCTGACTGGGAGCACCTCGAGCTGGACGCTTTTCCCCAGGCGGGCCAGCAGCTTCTGACCTACTACCTTCACGCAGATGGTGCCATGAGCCAAGCCGTCCCCAGTGCTACGGACCCACCACGACGCCTCAAACACGAACTCACCGATCCGTCATATACCTGGCTGGCTGCAGTAGACGATCACTTCCGCAGCGTGCCCAACGCGTTTGTGCAAGAACACAGAAGATGGCGGACACCACCGCTCTCCGAGCCTATGTTGATCCTCGGGATCCCTACCGCTTGTGTCTTTGCTAAAGGAACGGCGTCGCGATTCCAGATCAACTTCCAACTCTACGATGAGGACCCCGGTGGCGGATTGATGTATCTTGCGCACACCAGTCTTGGGCAGCGCACAAATCCGGATTCCAGCCTGTGGCAGCGCCTCAGTGGTGAGTTCACCATTCTGGGTTGGCGCATCGCGGTCGGACACCGGCTCTGCCTCGATTGGACGAGCTATAACTTCGACGTCTCAGACAGCACTGTCTGGACGGTTCCGTACTGGAATGCTGATGGATCCTTGCTGCTCGGTCAAGACATGGCCCATCCCACGCTCATCAACGTGCCGATTGTCTCCATCACGAAAGCTCCCGATGGCCCCGGAGGCAACTCTCCGCCTCATGAGAAGACATTATACTTCTACCGCAATGCTCCCAACCCATTTTCAGAATGTACTCTCGTCGAATTCATACTCACACGCCGCCAGCACATTATGGTGCGTGTCTTTGATATGCTTGGCAGGGAGGTCGCAACCCTTTTGGACGAGGAGTTGGATCGGGGTCACCATTGCTTACCTTTGACTGGGCGAGGTCTTTCGTCCGGCATCTATTGCTGTCGCCTTCAGGGTGAGAGTCAGGCAATCACGAGAAGATTGGTAATGGTTAGGTAGGATCGGATGCGCTTCGGGACGCCCGACTCGCAGATCCCTATAGGTGAGTAGAAATGCAGAGAGTTAACCAGGAGACTCCAGTTAAGTATATGCGCAGGAACTTAATCAAATTGGTTTACTCGATCCCGCCGTGAGAGAGGAAAGAGGGCTGGGCGGGCAGGAAGCTTGCTGGACGTAGCCACATCAGGGCGAAGTTGTGAAGCTCTGCTGATTCCTGGCAACCCCTGAACCTCAGAACCCGTGAACGGCCACTATAATCAGTCTAATTCCTTGTCAGCCCAGTTCCGTCTCTTGTCCTCATACATGCGTTTATCCACCTTGGTCAGGACTTCTTCTACCGATTCTGGGCCCTCCTGGCTCCAGTAGGCCATGCCAATGGAAAACGTGACCGGGACCGGAAGCGACTCGTGTATTTCGCTCTCGGCAGCCTTCTCGACAATTCTGTTCTTGATGGCCTCTACTTCCTGGCCTGTCTCCGGCAGGATAACGAGGAACTCATCTCCACCATAACGGACTACGATGTCCGTTTCCCTCACCTCATCGGCAAGCAGAGAAGCCACATATTGAAGGGCTTTGTCGCCTATCTGGTGACCAAACCGATCGTTGATCTCTTTGAGCCCATCAACATCAATCATCAGCAAGGCAAGACTGTGGGAATATCTTCTGGACCGCTTACTCTCTCGTTCCAGAACATCGTTGAGGTAGTAGCGGTTGTAGACCCCCGTCAGGGGATCGTGAATAGCCTGTTCTCGGAGTTCGTTCTGCAGACGTATCCGTTTTAGTGCCAAGACAGTGTGGCCGAGCAGAAGCTCGATCAACCCCACATCATCACGAGTGAAGGCGTTGGGCTCCGTGGAGAATGCCTGGAATACGCCCATGTCTCCAACCGGTGCGCTGATCCCGGACTCAAGATCTGCGATGCCTCTAATAATAACAGGGAGCTCATCAGTAGTGCTGAAGACGTTGGTTTTCCCCGTGCGGAGTGTCTCTTCAGCCAGCTCATGACACACATCACGGGTGTTTGTTGTCAGGGTCGAGAACTCAGATGATGCAGCTTCTGTCTCGAGCCCGCCTTGCTCCAGGATGGCCACATGTGATATCGAGAGCCCAAGAATGCGTTCCGCCGCGTCCACAGCCGTACTGAGCAGTTCGTCTTCGATTGCGCATTCTTCCATGCGCCGAGCTATTCCATGAAGGTCCTCTATCTTGCGTTTTGCCTCAGCCAAAGACGCCTCTGCCCGCGTGCGCTCGGCAACCTCGTCCTGCAATGCCTCATTGGCCCTTCCGAGCTCGGCCGTCCGTTTTGCGACCCGCGCTTCGAGCTCATCATGCGCGTTTCGCAGCGCCTTTTCTACCCGCTTCCGCTCCTCCACCTCATGCTGCAACTCTTGATGCGTCTGCGCATTCTTCAAGGCCATAGCTGCATATGTGGCAAAGGTCTCCCCCAGTGCCAGATCCTCCTCGGAGAAAAGGATGCCCATGCGGTTGAGGCACATGGCTCCGAGAATTCTGTCGTCGACCACAAAAGGCGCCACAATAACGCACTCATCATCCTCTTCAGGAGTACCAGGGATTTGATGGCCGCTCGGATCAGTCCCGGCATCGTTGAAGATGAGGCCCCGCCTCGCCTTGACTGCCTGGCCGGTGAAGCTAGAATCCACATCGATCGGAGTAGAGATAATCTGTTCCTCATAGGGCGGCTCAATAGATACAACGGGCGTGAGCGTACGGCCATCCGGCGAGAGGAGGTAGATAGCACACCCATGGGCCGCCAGAATCTCCTTGGCCCCTATCCCAATGCGGGTGAGCACCTCCTTGACGTCAAGGCTCTCCGTGAGGTGACGAGCAATCTCCAAGAGCTGTCTCTCCCAGTAGATTGCTCTCCGAATTCCCTCCTCTGTGCCTTCATGCGCTGCTATTCCAGGAGCTCGTTGTGGTGTTTCACGTGGCGTCTTGGCGTGGGTCAGTTCAGTATCGTCCCCATCGTTCATCTCATGCACCTTGCAGGGTTGCCGGCCGATTCGTGCGTTGGTCGAACAAGCACGCGGCAACAAGAGACTGTCCTGGCCGAATCGGCTATGGACGTATGGCAGCAAGATAATAACCTTACGAACGAAGAGCTCAACTGAATCCATGTCAAGAGGAATCATCGGACATCCGAGTTCATATCTGAGGGTTAGGATAGAACCAGGACGCGCATCGGTGGAAGATAGCCACAATACTATTGACCTAACCCGAATTCTTCACCAACTTTCGACTACAGCGCTATAGTCCCGCAGCCGACGCGGGACGGGCGAGAAGTCCGGGTTAGACCAGGAGGATCATCAAAGATGCGACGAACACCAAGTGCTTGCGCCAAGCAGACCATGCATATGCTTGCTCTCGCGGGTTTTTTGTTGGCGATTGTCTATCCATTCTCTGCTGGCGCGGTCCCTTCCGGCATCCTTGGAGAAACGGTGAGAGTATCCGTCCCGGGGGAGTATCCAACACGCGATGTTCCCATACCTCGCCCGGAGCTCCTTGGTCCCGAGCGGCCCGCCGACCCGGGCCTGCCTGCGACGCCGCCGCCAAATCCTGAGGTGGGAGATTCCTGGCTGTGGTGGCTTTTCTACCATTATCCCATGCCGCCCCACTTCGAGCAGAAGATGTGTACGGTGCGGGGGAAGACAGACCGGGGATATGTCGTGGTGGAGGATTCCCAATGGGGAGTGAACATGTTCCAGAATGACGTGGATATGATCCTGGAACGGTGGGAGAACAGCTCTCTGGGAATCCATAGCGACATGGGCATCTACGATATCAATTCACTCTATTTTGGTGAGCCGCCGGACGAGCTTGATGAGGATCCACGCATCTACATCATGTGGTTCGATATCGGCTCCGCGGGAGACGGATTCTTCTTTTACTTCGACGAGTACCCGGACGGGACATTCTCGGGATTCCCCAGCAATGAGTGTGAAACGATATATCTGAACTCGGCCGGCAGTCAGAGCCCCAGCAGCAATTACATGATCGCGGTGGCAGCACACGAGTTTGAGCATATGATCCACTGGAAGTACGACGAGGATGAGGCTACGTGGGTCGACGAAGGGCTCGCGGAGTTTGCCATGTATCTCTACGGCTACCCTGACAATATCACCTCATTTCCTTCGAACCCGGACAACAATCTGACGAATTGGGATGGGAACTGGGCTGACTATATCAAGACATACCTCTGGACGCTCTATTTCTATGAGCACTATGGTGAGCTCGACGCCGTGTGGGATGTTGTTCACGAGCCCGCCAACGGTACGGCGGGATACGACTCCGTGCTGACTCAGAACGGCTATTCAAAACTATTCTCAGACGTGTTTCTCGATTGGGTTGTGGCGAACTTCCTGGATGACGAAGAGTTCCAGGACGGTCTTTATGGTTACGAGGGTGAAGAACTGCCGTCCTTCAATAGAACCGTGCACGAAACATATCCCGTGGGGCCTCTCAGTAGGGGAGTGGACCACTGGGCAGCCGACTATGTTCTTTTTCGCAACGGCACCGACCTATCGTTCTCTTTCGATGGATCCGACAATAATGTGTTTGCCCTGCGGACCATAGAAAGCAACACGGGGGTCACTTTGGACGTGGGCCTATGGAATCCGGGCGCAGGCCAGGCTGGAAGCTTCGATGTTACGGATTTTGGTATCTCGTTTGAGGACGCCGTCATCGTCATCACCAGTGTGAGTAACTCCGGATCGAGCGGCTACTACTACTCCGCGAACGCGTCACCGCCGGGCATACCGCCTGTCAGCGATCTTGCTTGTTCAGTCTCGGGAACAGACGTGATCCTCACATGGTCACCGAGACCAGGCGCTTGGAACTATGCGCTCTATATGGATCAGGCGCCGTTCTTCCGGCCCGATCAGGTTGCACCGGTCAATCTGACGGCCACCACATACACCCATGCGGGAGCTGTCCTGCCCGGCGCTACATGGTTCTATATCGTCAGAGGTCAAAATGGCCTGACACAATCAATCGATTCGAACCGAATAGGCGCGTGGTCATCGGATTATGACATCCCCTGATCTTGAACTTCGTCTCGAACTTCGACGTTGAATGTTGAATGTTCGATGTTTTCCTTTTCCCCTCCGCGATCCTCCCCGTCCTCCTCCCAAAAACCTCATCGGGAGCTTCGGCCGGAGCTTTGGCCGGAGCTTTGGAGTGCGGGAGCCATGCTCCCGCCCACCGGGCACGGCATGCCATGCCCCTACACGGACGGGTCCTCATTGCAAACTGTTCGATGAGCAATCCCGCGCAGTACGCGGGACTCGGGAAAAGCGGTAGCATGGCTACCGCAGTCCAAAGGGGGAAAGCAGAAGATTTGCGAGAGATCCGCGCTCTATATGGGGTAAAGTGGCGATGTAGGTCGGGTTAGTGCAGCGTAACCCGACAACTCCATATCATTCGTTTCCCACGTCCTCCGGCAACGAGATCGCCCCGCCACAGGATTTTCTTAATACGCGCCCCGGGCGGAATGTCGGGTTACGCTGGGCTAACCCGACCTACGTTACTTAGTGTCAGTCCTCGATCAAAGCCTCCAGCTCAGAGCCATGCGGTGGGCGGGGCCAAGGTCGAGCCCATACTCCTCCCACGAGTAGTCGAGCCCGAGATCCCCCAAAACAATCCCGCATCCAGCAGCAAAACCCGCCGTATCGTGATTGAACACCTTCCCTCCTCTGAGCGCGTATCGCTCAGAAATGGTATACTCCATCCCGAACAACTCCGTGAGATCTCCATCATCATCACGCCGCAGAGCCCCCGATGCGCTCAGCCCTTGCACAGGAGACGTCCACCGCATGCCGATCTGGTACGTTGCCCACAGATGGCTCGTCTCACTCACCACAGCCCCCATTCGACCAACATTCAGCGCGGCAGCGCCTAGTTCGAGCCCGAGAGAGGTGATCGATTGCTGGATCCCAAAATCAAGAGACCAGCCGCTGGCGCCGTCGCCGGAGATTCTCGTATCCACCACGCTCCCCGTGGTTCCGATCCGGAATCCTCGCCCCGCGTCAAATGCCATGGAAACGCCCACTCTTGTGTCGTGGGCGCCATACTCACCTTCCGGCAATGAGGAAGGCCCCGTCCTTCTTTCCATATCGGGGTATCCGATACTGGTGATTCCCATTCCCAAGCACAATCTGTCCTTGAGAAGAGCCGGCGATCCGATGGGGAGGAAGAACGCTCCGCTGGATCGGCGTAGATTCTGGTAGAGCCACCCGTGGGAGAGTTGGAAGGCTCCTGGAGAGCCCGCCAGACCTGCTGGATTGGAGAAAATCGCCCTGCTGCCCCTGGCCAGCGGTCCGCTGGCGCCACCGGTTGCGATCACGGCGGGGTGATCCGGTACACCAAACAATGGAAGAGCGCCTTGAGACGCCGTCGCCGTGGACTGGCTCCACACAAGCAGGGGGACCAGCCACAGAAATCTGGTGAGAGGCCGGGAGATCATGCAAGGGCTCCTTCAAAAATGATTCGGCGTGTCGAAAAAGACAGCTATGTGGGATGCAGTTTGTCCGGTGCTGAATCCTCGATTCGGCCCCACCAGTCGGACCAACTTCCTCCTGTGGGCGTACCCGGCCCATAGGCGCGCAGTTCCTTAGCCCAGACGAACCGTTCCTGTCTATGGGAGGTTCAGGAACTCGTTCAGCGGTGGGAGCTCGATGGCTTCCTCAATGAGCATGATGGGGATATCGTCCCGGATGGGATAGAGATATTTGCCGTCTTCCCGGATCAATCCCGCATCCATTCGATCCGTCACGGGCTCACCGCCACGATTTATTACCTTCTTTGATTCAATGAGATTATTGAGTTTTTCGATGATCTCATCGGCGGCCAAAGACACTGGCTCTTTTGTTTCCGGACAGGCCAAGATCTTCAATAGCTGGGGATCAACTGCCATGGTACTACCCTCCAGGAATCTCCCGTCTGAAATCGTCAGAATTACACGTGAACGCAGAGCGCCTTCTCTCCGATGTGAAGGGAGCCGTCCCGGCCCACATGAGGTACACCTCGGGTCAGAGAAGATCCGTTGCGGCGAAAGACCCGCACGTACAAGACGGCCTCGCACCTCTCTCTCGAGGTCAAGCACGAGCTCTTCGCCAACATGGCTCACACCCAGCGGTGCGCCTCGCTCGATCTCCCCAACGAGTCGATGCGAGCCAGGGAATCTATAGCAACACGATTTGAGGTGAGGCCCAAGCCAAACCTGTATTTCGAATGCCGGAGCTCCCCGAGAAACAAGGAAATTCACCGCACGCTCCACCACACCGGAGGCAATCCCTTTGCGACCCGCATGAACGAGCACCCGCTCTCGGCTCGAAAAGGAACGCAGAAGCAAAGGCAGGCAGTCCGCACTTCGCACTACGAGCAGAGGACCCCTATCGTTGGAACCAAGCCCATCAACATCATGGTAGATGCCGGGGCTCGAGACCTCCAGAACCGCAGGGGAATGGATCTGTTCAGCAGCGGCAACATCCACCCCCCGAAAAGGCAACGCATCAACCCATTCGTGGACGAACCCGGGCCGGGGAGCGATAACCACAAGGTATTTCATGGCCGCACGTCGGCTCATTATATCAGGTCATGCCACGGAGAATTCCCTCGATAATTTCCTCCCACTCCCTGCCATCTTTGCTCTTGAGCGCTTCCAAATGATCACCCAGCACAGGTTTCTCGGCCCTGTAGAAGACGCCGGTGTGCATGACGGTGTCGTCCATGGCCATGGACAATGCGCCAATCAAGTCCGTCACGTCGTGATCCTCGGGCAGGGGCTTGGAACGATCCCTGAATGTCTTGAACGTATCAACCTTGTTATAGGTGACACATGGACTCAGCACATCAACCATGGCGAATCCACGGTGTTGCATGGCACCTAAGAAAAGCTCTTTCAATGTCTTTGGGTCACTGGATAGCCCACGTGCGACGTAGGTAGCTCCTGAAGAGAGTGCGGCAACCAATGGGTGTATCGCGAATTCGACATTGCCGTATGGCGAGCTCTTCGTCTTGAAGTGTAAGCCGCTGGTGGGGCTTGTTTGCCCCTTGGTCAGCCCGTAGATGTGGTTATCCATCACGATGTAGGTGAGATCGACATTTCTGCGTGCCGTATGCACGAAATGCCCCGCGCCGATGGCAAACCCATCGCCATCACCGCCGAATGCCACCACGTTGAGCTCGGGCCGCGCGGTCTTGATGCCCGTGGCAACGGGAAGGGCTCGCCCGTGAATGGAGTGGAACCCATACGTCTTTAAGAAGAACGGAAATCGCGAAGAACAGCCGATTCCCGAAACCGCCACGATTTCTTCGTTGGCCCAGCCCATCTCAGCGAATGCTCGCAAGGTAGCCGAAAGAACAGCATAGTCTCCACAACCTGCACACCAGGTCGGCTTGACAGCGCTCTTGTACATGTTTGGACTGTTCACCTGGCCACCTCCTCCAAAATGGAGATGATCTCCCCGGTACGGAAAGGAACGCCGGTGACTTGATTCAGCTTGTGAATCTTGGTTCTCGGCCCTTGTCGTCCTTCAATCAGCGAGGCCATCTGTCCCTGGTAGTTCATTTCCACCACAACCACTGCCTTTTTGCCGGCCATGAAATCCAAGACCTCATTCATGGGAAACGGCGAGAGGAGTCGAACCGCCAGACCTGCCACAGGCTGGCCACGCGAAGCCAATATCTTCACCGCTTCCCGAGCTTCCCCGGCGGCTGAGCCCCAGGTCAACACACCGACATCTGCGTTTGGTTCGCCGAACTGAAGCAAGCCATCCACCATAGACGGAACCTCCTTCAGTTTCCGGAACCGCTTCTCGGTCATGCGCGCGTGGGTCTCCCCATCATATCTCGGCCTACCTTCTTCGCTCTGCTCGAGGCCACTGACCACATGTTCCCCGCCTTTCATGCCGGGTATGGCGACAGGCGTGACGCCGGTGGCAGTTGGTTCGAATCGGAGATACGGTTCCTCTCCTCCCTCCCAGAGCAACCTCTCTTCTCTCTTTACATTGTTTAATCTCGGCATCGGAATAGTCTGAGTCCGAACCGCCATGCTCTGATCCGTCAGAACGATCACCGGGAGCTGGAGCCGTTCCGCTACATTAAATGCAACAATCATCTGTTCGAAACAGTCGCGCACGGAGACCGGCGCGATGACTACTCTGGGTAAATCGCCGTGTCCGCCAAACATCGAGACATAGAGGTCGGACTGCTCGTGTTTTGTGGGCATCCCAGTGGAAGGACCAGCACGCTGAACATTCGCAATGACCACCGGTGTTTCGACGATTCCTGCCAGGCCAAGGGCCTCACTCATGAGACTGAGCCCGGGCCCGCTGGTGGCGGTCATTGCGGGCACACCGGAGAATGAAGCGCCGATAGCCATGGCGATAGAGGCGATCTCATCTTCGGCTTGGAGCATGACACCGCCTACTTTGGGAAGATGCAGCGCCATGAATTCCATGATCTCGGAAGCGGGGGTAATCGGATATCCGAAATAGTGCTTCAGGCCGTATGCCATGGCGCCCAATGCCACCGCCTCATTTCCCGTAGCAAGCATGAGTTCTTCCTTGACCCTCGGCGGAGTAAGATAGAGGCCAATCTCATCCCCAAGATTCTTTTTCACCCACTCCCAACCAAGTTCCAGTGCCGCCTCATTCCGTTGGACGATACGCTCCCCTTTGCGACGGAATTTCTTGGTGAGCATGATCGAGATCTCGCCCAGGGGCAGATTGAGCAGACGAGCCAGAGCTCCCACGGCAATCATGTTTTTCCCAAGCTCGAACTGGAGCTCATCTCTCGCCAACGCGAAGAAGGGGATACCGATTAACTGAATAACTGATTCGTCGACCTCCGGAGTGTACACAGACGAATCGTAGACCACCTTGGCTCCATGGATCAGATCTTCCTTATGCTTGTCAAATGAATCCTCGTTCATTGCCACCAGGAGCCCAATCCCATCGCCCTGGGTGAACACCTGGTCAGAGGACACCCGGAGTTGAAACACAGAATGCCCACCTCGAACCTCTGCAGGAAACGTCTTGAACGTGATCAAATGGAAACCTGCCCGCGCAGCGGCCCGGGTGAGGAAATCGCCCGTGGAGATCACACCCTCCCCGGCCTCGCCCGCTATGCGGATCACCAATTCATTGCATGCCATGAGGCTCTCCTGCCAAGGCATCCTGCCCGGCCAAAAGACTTGCCCCGGGAAAGGGCAAACTCACCATTGCCTCCTTAGCCTTGATCCATCACGAACAAAGAGAACCGGTACTCCAAGGGAGGTTTCGGTTTTCCCACTTGTCCAACGAAGGACCGATCGGCCACATTCACCACAGTACTTATTCGTCGCGAAGATTCCACAAACGAAACTGGCATGACAACAAAGACAGAATCGATGCCTGGTCAACAAGAGTTGATCCCTCGGGCGCTACGGGGTTGGAAATGGCTAACCCGTTTTTTCACCGGCTTTCGTCGCGAAGCGGCGAAGGTGGTTGCGGTTGTCCCGCACCCAACGCTTTGGGTGCGGGACGACCGAGGACCCCGGCTCTGTCAGGGCGTAGCCTGGCTCCGCCGTGGCGAAGCCCGAAGGTGTATCCTCTGTCCCGCGGCCGACGCGGGATCGAGGAGGCGGAGGAAGCGTAACGAAGCAGAGGCTGCCAGATCCGTCGCTGTAGTCCCCGGCGGACGCGGGATGAGAAAGTCGGGCTAGGCCTGCCCTTTACCCGTAAATGAGGACTGAACAATCAGACTCGTGTCGTGTATTCTTGGGGCATGAATACACAAAAGCAAATCAAACGGACTCTGTCGGAGCCCACGAACATAGAATATGTTTGCGGGCTGCTTGAGAGCAACGAAATTCGTCACAGAAGCGAACTGGCCGCACTTGTATGCGAACAGTTTGGATTCTATGACGCCCGTGGCCAGGAGCAACGAGGCGGATGCCTGAAGGCGTTGCGAGAACTGGAAGCAGCCGGACATTTTGTTTTGCCGGCGGCTCGTACAAGCCCCGGGCGTCGTTCTCCCCGGCGATTATCGGAGCCGGTTGCATTGCCCATAGAGGTTCCCTCTCAAGCCGGGGAGGTCCGCGGACTGGAGCTGGTATTGGCGACCATGCCCGAGCAGATGCGGATATGGAATGAGCTGATGATCAACGAACATCCACAAGGGGCGGGTCCTCTGGTGGGACGGCAGTTGCGCTACCTCATCGGTTCACCACACGGTTGGCTTGGCGGATTTGGATTTGCCGCGGCGGCCCTGCAATTGGGTGACCGAGACGAGTGGATCGGCTGGGATGCTGACCAGCGTCGGGGGTATCTGCATTATGTGGTGGGGATGAGCCGTTTTCTGATTCGCCCGAGCGTGCAATGTCAAAACCTGGCCTCGAAGGTTCTGAGCATGAGCATGGCGGCTTTGCCCGATGATTTTGAACGGCAGTACGGCTACAGGCCCTGGCTGGTAGAGAGTTTTGTGGATACTAGTTGCTATTCGGGGACATGCTATCGGGCGGCGAACTGGATAGCGGTGGGGAAGACAAAGGGTCGCGGCAGACAGGATCGTTACAAACAGTTTGCTTTGAGCGTCAAAGCGATCTATGTATACCCCATGGAGCACGACTTCCGAAGGCGCATGGCTTTATCGCCGGATGCCGGTCTGGGTGCGTTGGACCCGGCGGCCGGTTTGGAGGCAGACCATTGGGCGGAAAACGAGTTCGGCGGCGCACCACTGGGTGATGCACGGCTGAGCAAGAGGCTTGTGAACGTGGCAGCAGCGAAAGCAGAAATGCCGGGCCGCGCCTTCAGCGGGGTGGCCAAGGGAGATTGGCCGGCGGTAAAGGCGTATTACCGCATGATTGACCAGCCGGAGGAGTCGGCGATCAACATGGCCAACATCCTGGCGCCCCACCGGAAGCGCACAGTGCGGCGAATGATGGGACAAAAGACCGTGTTGTGCGTGCAGGACGGCAGCGATCTGACCTACACCAACCTGGATCAGTGTGAAGGTCTGGGTGAGATGGGAACTAACCAGACCGGTGCAAAGAGCCGCGGATTGCATTTGCACTCTACGTTGGCGGTAGCTCCGAACGGACTTCCCTTGGGGGTGCTGCGTGCTCAGTGCATAGCCCCCAAAGGTAAATCGCCGGAGGAAGACCGACCCACGTACGCCATTCCGATCGAGGAGAAGAAGACCTTTGTCTGGATAGAACATCACCGCGATCTGGTTGAACTGGCTTCCCAAATGCCCCATACACGACTGATCGACGTGTGCGACCGGGAAGCGGACTTCTTCGAGCTGTTCGACGAGGAACGCCAAAACCCTCGCGTCGATCTACTGGTGCGCGCCGAGTATAACCGTAACATAGCCGAAGAACCCTTCAAACTGTTTGCAGCCGTTCGACAGGAGTCCGTTCAGAGCCGGGTTCGGGTTCACATCCCGCGGCAGAGCGCCCGGCCGAAGAGAAGCAAACAAAAGGCTCGATCCAAGAGGCCCAGTCGCGTGGCGGATATGGCGGTACGCTCTATGCGGATCAAACTCCGTCCAGCACGCTATCACGCCGACAAGGATCCCATTGATATATGGGTGGTTCATGCGCTGGAGGAGAACTCGCCGGCGAAGACCGAGGCCGTGGAGTGGTTTCTGTTGACCACGATCGATGTCAACCTCGGCCGAAGATGCCAAGCAATGCCTGCGTTGGTACCACCTGCGCTGGCGTATCGAAGATTGGCATCGAGTGCTGAAGTCCGGTTGTCGCATTGGGGATCTCGCACACGAAACCGCTGAACGCCTGCGGCGAGCTATTGCCATTAACCTTGTCATTGCTTGGCGGATTATGCTGATGACTCTCCTGGGCAGAGAAACCCCGGAATTGCCTGCTGAGGTGCTGTTCTCGGAT
>JAUXFG010000080.1 GCA_030620115.1 Candidatus Fermentibacterota bacterium | reverse complement strand
TTTCACTCACTCAGAATGCCAGTTGAGTGTCTCCACTGGCTGGGGCGTGTCAAGCGGCCTGGGAACTTCTATCCGAATCGACGCGGCTTCTGATGATGTTTCGGAGCATGTCACAGGTCAAGGGCTGACAGCGGCATCTGCACGCTCTTCGTCAAGAGACAGACCAAATCATTGCCCGACTTGCCCTTGAAATGTCCAATGTGGAGACGCTACCCCTAGTCCGTGCAGACCGCGCCAGATGAGGAGTGCCCGATATTCGGGGCCGGACGATGGTTTTTTGGTTTCGTGGAATTCCGGGAAGAAGGTATTGTCAGGAATCCCAAAACGTAAAGCCTGCTAATTGTACTGATCCTGCCAATTGCCCGGGTCGGAGGTCCCGTGAGTGTTGTCAGGATATCGGTACCGTTTCGCCGGCCATCAAGCAAGCGTCTCATATCCACGGTCTTCTCAGAATCATTCTTTCTTGCGTGAGACGTAGTAACATCATATTATGCACTATTGCGCATTCTGTTGGTATCGTAGGGAGCGGGCTATGGTTAGATTCTCGTGCACAGTTGCGGACGCACAGTGTATACAATCGATAGGCATGTCTGTCGGCCGCCATGAATTTCCCACTTGTGGCTTGATGAGTATCGAGTTTTTCCAGACGACAGGATATCAGGAATGCAGTTCAGCATCTGCGGTTGCAGAATTCCCATATGCAATGACTCTCCTCATGCTCCTCATATGTATGCCATTGCCCGCTGGCCTGTTTGAGGAGAAGCGCTTGTGAGAACATGGGAGAAACCCTCGCTCGAAAAAGGGGAGCGGGAAGCCATTGAGGAAGCCGCAAGGATGTTGAGAAGGCTTCACCCCGTAGGAAGCGTTGTGCTTTTTGGCTCAAAGGCACGCGGAGATGGAGACCAACATTCGGACATCGATCTCCTCATAGTCACCTCTCGGACGCTGCACTGGAAAGAAGAGAAGGACATCGTGGAACAATTGTTCGACATTGGAATGAAGCATGACGCTATCTTCAGTCCATTGTTCGTGTCAGGGGATGAATGGGATGGAGGATTATTCAGCGAATTCCCCATATGTCGGGAAATCCTGCGAGAGGGAGTTCTCGTTCCATGAGTCGAGAAATACTCGTCGGCTATTGGCTTGAAAAGGCCTGGCAGGATATCGCATCCGCAGCAGATAATCTCTCCGCTGGAAGGCTCTCAAACACGGTGAGAGATGCCTACTTTGCTTGCTTTCATGCCTTTTCCGCGGTCCTCATGAGAGACGGGAAAGCGTTCAGGAAACACAAGGAGGTCCGTTCGGCTCTTCATAGGGATTACATTCACGAGAAGAAGATCGAGGTCTGTTGGGGAAAGCACTTTGACTGGCTGTTCGACAATCGACAGAAAGCGGATTATCGTCCGCTGGTGGAATTCGAATCCGAGCAGGTCAAGGAAATCGTTGAGAAAAGCCGGGGATTTCTGGAAGAGATGAATAGGCTGGTGAACAAGTAGGAAAGCGGGGATAAGGGTCGCGTCTCCTCATTTGACAATCGAACGCCACAAGGATAGGGATCAGGTTTCCACATTGGAGATTCTGATGGCAAGTCGAGTAATGATCTGGTCTTTCCTCTCACCAAGGGCTGGATCTTCTTCTATCCGCAGACCAAGCCATCTCACCGCCTGCAATACTGCGGTGTAGCCTATCCGTTCAGCCTACCCCAAACTCCATTCAATTGTCAAATGTGGAGACGCTGTCCCCCCAGTCCCTTTTTCCAAGAAATGCTGCATGAATGGAGACCTGGCGGAGGAACACGCACGGGCTGTTGGAGCCATTGAGGAACTTGACATCCCGAACGCGCTGGAAACGGACGTGGAGATCATTCAGCGCGAGTTCGGGCGATCTCGAGTTCGGGCGATCTCTTTGATTGACAGGATTCGTCACTTTGCCGATTATCTGTCGGCTCATTCATGGCTTAAAGGGGAGGCACTGGAGGGTCTGCACGACATGTGTCGCAGCTTGTTCGAGGGATGCCTGCCGACTCTGGACTCCACGGACCCCGCGCTGCGTCTGATGTCCGAGTTTCCCGATATGAAGTGCCTGTAGCGTGGAAATGATTGGAGGAATTGGATCATGGACGATATGAATACCGATGAACTGGATCGCGTCTGCGGGAACTGCAACTACTCATTTCCGGCCGAGGAAGGTGGAGGCGTTGACGCCATTTGTCTGAAAGACGCTGAATTCGAGCCGTACATGGATCGATTGTTGGATGAAGGGGATTTCTCCTGTTGCGCGGCGCTGATCAAGCGGAAGCGTTTTCCGCTGGATCGCACAGCGTGCGCCGATTTTGACCCGATAGACTTTGTGGATGGCGAGGAATTCTCCCCTGAACTCGCCAGGGACATCGAATCGCTGAATGCAAAGGGAACGCTCACGCCGGAGAACCTGAGCATGGCTCTTGCCAAGGAGTCTTTCAGGACTACCGACTGGTCAAAGGCCCCGGTAGATGATTACATTGAACGTCTCGACAAGGCAGCTACCTTCCACGCTCGCAGGGAAGCAGTCAGGCAGCATTGGATTCCTGGTCAGCCAAGGCAACAGAGCTGCGTTCAACGCGCTGTGCGACTATCTGCGCGACCTTTCACCAGCACAAACACCTGATGACTGTCACTTCAGATCAGAAGTGCTGAGGCATCTCTCATGCCGGAAGGAATTCCAGCGCGAGACTGCGCACCTCCTGGTCGAGGATCTACTTCGAACGCACAGCAACAATCACACGCGGCCATGGTTTACCGATGTCTGGAGGTTTTTCGACAGGTGTGAAACTGAAGTGGCGCAAGAGGCCCTCCAGCCGATCCTGGATTCCAAGCGGTTCTCCTATCGCATCAAGAAACGGGTCGAGAGCATCATGGATTTCGGCGATCGCTATGCCTTGTCTTGAACCATCCTTCTTCGAGTCCACCGGATTCCGGGGAGGAAAGGTTGTGTTTCAGGCGGATTCTCTCAAATATGCGTTTGAGCAATTCGTCGGGTGTTCGCCAGGGTCGCGAGGTAGCGGCCTTTTGAGTGCCGGTTGTTGTACCTGAAGATGGTATCGACGAGGCCCCTGTGCAGCTTCCCGAATGCCAAGACGTACTCCTTGCTCACCCACCGGTAGTATACCTCCATGCTCTTCATGTTCTGCGTGAACACGATGCGGACCAGCTCGTCCAGGAGATCGTCCACATTCTCATCGAAGAAGTTATCCAGCTTCGGTCTGGGCGCTCCCGGAAATGGCTGATAACGTTGCACGAACACGTAGGCGCCGGGCAGGGATCGCAGAAATCGGAAACGTTCCACATCCTGCGCCAGTGTGGTGTTGTAGCCGTACATGCAGATGAACTCGACGTTGTCCCGAGCGCGGAATCCGAGCCGAGCGTAGCGGCGTCGAACCCCATCGAGACGCCGCGTATCGTTCAGACTGAAGTGGTAGTTGCTGCGCTTGAAGCCGACATCTCTGCAGCGAATGCGACGCAGGAGGGCCGCCTTTTCGTCGTCGAGGAGGTGGATGTCCAGCGTCTGATTGAAGTTAACCTCGACGTCGCGCCTGACCATGTCCTCCAGGAACTCCGTGGCCTTTGAGTGCGCCAGGATGTTGTCGTCCAAAAGAATCAGCTTTTTCCGCCCCTGTAGCAATGTGTCGAGATCAGCGACTTGTCGAGGCTTGCCTTCCTTGACAGGCACGACGCAGAACAGACATGACCCCGGACAACCCCTGGTCAGAAAACCGATTGTTCGGTCGCCCAGTTCCGGGTAGAGACTGTAGTCGGCCTGCAGATTCTCCACTTCCGATGGAAGTCGTCGCTTTAGATCGATACCTGACCCGGCGACCTGCAGAGAGCTACCGTAATGAGCGCGCAGGCGGCTGACGCGTCTCAGCGAAGCGGGCCTGTGGAACACGCAGCTTGCCCATACCTCATGGGCACTGCTGCCGAATAGCTCGCGTCGGGCCAGATGCACGCGGCGTCCCTGCAGCTTGAAATGGCGGCTCAGCTTCATCAACGCCACGTTCGGGAGCCGTCCGTCCACGTCGATGAGCAGTACGCTGCCGGGAGGCGGTGAAGTCTTCCGTTGTTTCTCTTTCTCGGGGAAGGCCATCCCGGGAAGAGGCAGATGTTTGCGTCGCAGGCTCCATGGGAAGCGCCGGCCACTGCGAGGCGAAAGCGTTACGACGAACTGCATCGCCGGCAGCAGCGCGTCGAAGAGTCGAACATATGCGGCGAAGATATGGTCGGGACAGAACAGGTCCGGTCTATCCAAGATCACGACACCCGGCGTCGTCAGGGGATGGCCCATACGCGGCGAAGCGTCTATGGCGTGGCGAACGGCATCGACGATCGGCAGTGCAATCCGACGCTGCCATGCCGGGAGCCGATGCCATTGATCCTCGAACCGACACGCCTTCTCCCACCACCCCGAAGTATCGATGCCGATGTGCTGCTCGAGAAGTCCCGTCATCCTGCGCATCGTCTGTTTGGCCGGGAAACGCGACTTGAGCACCGCCTTATAATGGAGTCGAGCGAGAAAGGCTGCCGGGTCTGTTACGCCGGCATCTGCATCAAACAGCGCGTGGAACCGCGACACGCGGTGAAAGGGATCCTCGAAATCGAAATCCTCTCGTTTCTTTGGGGTCAACCTGGGACCATAGGCAAGCAGGAAGTAAGCGCCGTTGCCGTTCGCGAGAGTGGGCTGACGGACCGGGAGATCTGAGGGGAGGCGTATCCACTCCCCGCGGCTGAGTTGGGCGACGATCGCCTGCGGTCCGATGCGCAACCCGCTTCCTGCAAACGGTGCAAGTCTCGACACGCCGTCGTGCGGCACGTGCCTGGCCATCACGAATTCGAGGTCCAGCGGGCGCGCTTGGTTCGCGTGCAATGTCAGTGCCTCAACGGAGAGCCGCGATACGAAAGGTACACCGCCGCAGGCAAGGGCCATTAGCCGAATCAGTTCCCTGTCTGTCCGGCGGGAACCCAAGACCGTCCATTTCGGAATGCCTTGCCGCGTACGGAACGAGAAGCCGCCGTGCCCATTGGCTTTGGCATTGTCATAATGGAGGTCCAGCAGGTACACCCTCACCTCATCCGCGACTCTGCTGCCCGCAGTTCGTCCTGAAAGGCGCGGTGGCGGGGGAACTGATTTCGGAGTTTCTCAATCAATTTCGTTGCCTCGGCCTCCTGCTCACGGCGGTTGAGCGTCTCGGCGACGGCGGCGGCAAGCAGGGCCGCCTTGCCGTAGCTTCTGCGATGCTTGCCCCTGACAATGGCCTCGGCGTGCTTCTCGGCAACGGAGCGGCACCATTTGAGTAGCTTCTCCATCTGTGCATTGGATAGTCCCGTGTCAGCGAATGCTTGCTCGTAGAGCGCGTTCAGTTCCAGGCCTTTGACCTCGGTCATCCAGCCCGCGCTCCTCTCCAAAGCTGATTCCCACAGGTCCTTCACATTGGCTGGGATGTTCGGTTCGCGACCACTCGATGCAAGCAAAACGGCCGGAACAACCAGGCTTTGCACGGTGTCTGGATTGCTCCAGCCCAGAACTGGCTCCTTCTTCGCCAATGTCCACGCCTGGTCCCATTCGCCGGCAAGAAGCCACGCGTGCGCGAGAACCGATTCGGAAGTCCACGCAGGCTGTTCCCGCGGGTCGGTGTCGAATTCCCGACCGAAGGAAACCGATCGCCTCGCCTGGCTTTTTAAGCACTTCTCCAAGTGCCCTGCCGCCCGAAGCATGTACTCTTTCCGCTCGGCATCCGAGGCAATGGTAGCGGCGAGGTCAACGAGCCGTCGCAACCCGGGCTTGGCAAAAAATGCCTGCCAACGTGCCTCGCGAAGCAGAGAATGATCCTTGAGCCGCTCAGCCGCCGCAGAAAGCTCGTCGGCTATGGCCGCGCGGACAGGCAGACCGTCGGAAAGCACGCTCAAGGCCTCCTGCGCTCCGGCCACAACATCCCGGCTGCGACCTTCTTCGTTCATGGATGCCAGCCAATCAACGTAGGCCAAAGGATGTTTCCTTCCCTCTTCCCGCGCAAGCGTCTCCATCGCCTCGGTCCCACCGGAGAGCCGAACCGCTTCCCGCAGCCACCGGTCCGCCGTCGATGATTCCTTTTTGCGAAGGAACTTGATCCAGTCCTGCAGGAACCGATGGCGGTCGGGCAACGAGCGATCCGTGATCTCGATCAGATCTGTCAGCTTCTGGTTCTCATTGGACGTCAGTCTCGGGATGCTTGCCATTTCCTCGAATATGACGCCAGGACGTCTGGCAATGGGTGTCGTTTCATAGGCGGCTCGGAGATAGCGCGCGCACGCTTCCGCGAGTTCCTCTGCTTCGAGGTCCTCCGCACCGACCCCCCGGCCGTAGTCGTCTTGCTTTCCAAGCAATTGCAGGAGCCTGCGGTACGCCTTGACCGACAGTTCCAGGTTGCCGGAGTCGAAGACGCCTGCGGTCCGGTCGAACAATGCCGCAATGGGCTCCAAGAACTCTTCATACGGCCCGAGACTGTCCTCGTCGTTCCACCGGTCGTGGCACCCATACTCCTCTTCCCATTCCTCGGCGCTTTCCATCCTATTTTGGATCTCCGCAGCCAGATCATCGATGTCCGAAAGCAGATCATCCTGCCGCAAGGCTTCGGCGATCGCCTTCTCCGGTTCGCCGCCGGGTTCAAGCTGCGCGAGAAAACGCCGACGTCCATCAGGCGGCACAGCCCTCGCCATGTTGCGAAGGATTGAGCGCAGATCGTCCGCCGAGCAAGTATCCAATCGTCCTTCCAGTTCCTCAAAGAAGGCTTTCAGGGGTATCCGTTTCTCATTCACTATCAGTTTCTCCATGCCAGTGCGTCGCGCTTTCGGGCAGTCCCCACTCATGTCGGTCTTGCCGAATTGCTTCCTCCATCTCTGCTCAAGCCAGCGCGAGGCGGTGTGTTGAGAAAGACGCCTTGATGTCGTCAGCAATTCGCCTTGGCTGAAATCCAAATTTTCTTAGACGACGGCAAGGAATTGCTGTGGCGCTGTCATGCGTCGATCCCCCGGTCTATTCACATCCGCGTCAATCTGTTAGAGAAAAATCCGGCAGTCAATCGGAGAACTAGGGGTCGTGTCTTCCCATTTGACATTCATAGAGCAAGTGGGGCAATGATTTGGTCTGTCTCTTGACGAAGAGCTGCGTCCTCTTCCAGCCGTACACCAGACCGTCCCACCGCCTGCAATACCGTCGTGTAGCCTATCCAAACAGTTCGACCATCTGTTTCGACCTCAACTCACTCTTCTGCTTCATCGCGTACAACACCACCTTGCGATGGTCGTTGTTCCGGCCTATCCGTTCAGCCTACCCCAGACTCCATTCAATTGTCAAATGTGAAGAGGCGACGCCCATTCCCCCCCGCCCCCTGCTTGTCAAATCCCTAACCAGCATGTACTTTTGGGCTTGAAGCATAATGCTGCGGCGTGAAGCGTTCTCGCATGATGCACGCCAGACTTCCAAGCTGTCGCTTCGACCGATGGTGACTCTGGAAACATAATGGAGATATCCAGAAACCGAAGGATGATTTGTTGGCGACATTGGCGGTACAGCGGATGTATTGCACAACCTGGCGGGAAACGGTAGAGTTCCACTGTTGACTCGTAGCAAAGCTGACGCGTCGGAGATAAACGGATGATCACACGGGTAAAAACTAAGGAAGAGGCTGTACAACGCCTCCTGGCCGCGAGCGAGAAATTGGTTTCGCTTGGGGTGACTAACATCGGCTTGTTCGGCTCGTTTGTCACGGGACGGCAAACCCCGACGAGCGACGTTGATATCCTCGTGGAGTTCGCGCCGGATCAGCACTCCTTCGACAACTTCATGGATCTGTCCTTCTTTCTTGAAGATTTGCTGGGACGGAAGGTGGAAGTGGTGACGCCCGAGGCCCTCAGCCCCCACATCGGGCCTCACATCCTTCGGGAGGTGGAGCGTGTCTCTGTCGCCGCGTGAGTACATCCGCCATATGCTTGATGAGATCGACTACATTCTGTCTCAACTTCCAGGCCAGGAGTTCCAGTCCTTCAGCCAGGATGCTACTCTGAAGAGAGCATTTGTCCGAAGCCTTGAGATCATCGGTGAGGCGGCGAAGAAGGTGCCGGAGGATCTTCGAGTGCAACAACCCGAAGTCGAATGGCGGAAGATCGCAGGAATGCGAGACAGACTGATCCACGACTACTTCGGAGTGGACTACACCATCGTCTGGGATGTTGCCACGACCAAGCTCAGCGCTCTCCGCGGCAAGCTTCAAGTCTTGCTCAACCTGACGCGTGATCTTGAACGCTAGAGTCTTTATCCGAGACATCTACGTTTTTCGCGTAGATAGTGGCACTAGCTCCCAGAGTGCTGATGCCCTCACGGGGAGCTACAGAGATGAGGATCGACGAAGTTGTCCGGCTGACCTTTGACCTCTGACTTCTGACCTCTGGCGGTTGCGGCCAGAGGCCGCCTTAGGGCCTTGGCCGGTCGGGAGCAGTGGGGAGTAGGGGATAGGGGTCGCGTTTTCACATTCGACTATTGAGCGCCACAAGGATAGGGATCAGGGTTCCACATTTGGAGATTCTGATGGCAAGTCGAGTAATGATCTGGTCTGTCTTTTTACCAAGGGCTGGATCTTCTTCCAGTCGCAGGCCAAACCGTCTCATCGCCTGCAATATTGCCGTGCAACCTGTCCAAACAGTTCGACCGTCTGCTTCGACTCTTGGCGAGGCAGACTGGGAAATGTTGCCGTGGGCGGGAGGATCAGTGATCATGATGGAAGCCTGCCGGGCGAAGAAACGACTTGCATGACTCGATTCAGCATCGTTACATGAAGTCAACCGAGTCAGTGAATAGGGCCGTCGAATTTCGTACACGGGAGATGCCGCATGAATAGCTTGATACGATCAAAGAGCAGGAAGCTGGCAGAAATTTGTGTGAAGCACCATGTCCGGCATCTTGAACTCTTCGGTTCCGCGGCCACCGATTCTTCTGACTCCGAGAAAAGCGATGTCGATTGTCTCGTGGAGTTCAAGGAGCTGACGCCTGCTGCACACGCAGATGCCTTCTTTGGCTTATTGGAAGATCTTGAACGGATCTTCGAGCGGGATATTGACCTTGTCGAACCCCGGGCGATTCGTAATCCCTATTTCTTGGAGGCAATTCAGCAGCAAAGGGTCACCGTGTATGCTGCCGCTTGAGATCCGGAAGTACCTCTACGACATCCTTCTGGCGTGTGGCGAGTTGGAGGCCTTTACCACCGGAAAGTCCTTCTCCGACTTCAGCACGGATAACATGCTCAGGTCCGCCGTGGAGCGCCAGTTTGAGATCATCGGTGAAGCCCTGAGGCAAATGCTCATGAAAGACGACTCCCTCGCTTCTCGAATCAGCGATACCAAGAGAATCATCGCATTCCGGAATCGCCTCATACATGGCTACGCAGACATCGACAAGGAAGTGGTGTGGGGTATTCTTGAGACGAACCTGCCGCGGCTCCATCAGGAAATACAAGCCCTTTTGAAAGATTAGTCCGTAGATTCCTCACACCTCCACCAGAGTGAACTCGGTGCTCCCGAAGCCGAGTTGCGCTGCGTGGGCGATGTGGCCAATGTCCTGCGCTCGCAGGGCGCGACCATCCCATCTAGCCAGAGAACATGCGTAGGCATCCACGGCCACTGGATCGGTGCCTGCAGCGAGTATGCCTGGTTGTTCAACTTTTCCCGGGCCTTGGGGGCCATTCGACGTGAGGATCCTCGTGGCGTCCAAGATGGTTATCTGGGGTGTGACGACGTGGAGGAGCTCCGCAATCGCCTTGTGAAGATCCGCTTCGGTGTGGAGGATCGATCTGTCCTCGATCAACCCCATAAGATTCTTGATCCCGAATGAGACGGATGTCGTGGAGTGGGCTTTGGCAACAGGGAGATTGATCAAGCAGGTGGCGCGGAGGAGTTCCTTCGCAATTCCCACTTGCGGGCGTTGACAACCCGCGGGAAGTTGCCTCGGCACGAAATGCCGTGGTTTTTCGAGCAGGAATACTCTCGCACGAGGGATGTCCTCAAGCTGTTGGGCAACCTGAGTCAGCTTCCTGCACCTCTCTGCGTGGTGCAACGGATGATCAATCACGAGTATTGAAACTGCGCCCTGGTCCAGGCAATAGCGTGCCACGGCCGTGGTGACTTCCGGGCTCGTGGTGGTGGCCCACGCAGGGGGATTCGGCCATGAGATGTTTGGCTTGAGCACCACGCGGGCGCCCTTGACCAAAAGATTGGTGGCTTCTGGGATCGATGCCAGCAGATCCGGGACCCCTTCTGCCGGAGTCTTTTTCGATATCAAGATGCGCGCCGATTCCCCCTCGCTGGCCTGGGCCAGCAAGGGCATGGCCGTGACGCCGGCGGCCATCGTGCCCAAGAACTTCCTTCTCGTGATCCGCTTCATATTCACCTGCCGGCTATCGCCATGCTCACGTTCTCCCCGAACTGTACTACGGTCTGTCGAGCAAGGTCGGGAGCAGCTTGCCTGTTGTTGATGGTGACCTGTACATAGAATCTTTCTTGCCAATAGTCCAAGATGATGCTCTCCAGCGTACTCCCGTCATCGATCCTTGCATCCCCTGCGTCGCCGATAGCAATATCCTCGGCGAACAAAAGGTATTCCGCCCTCTTATCATAGATGCTCTTGGCGTTGGATATCGCGCCTTGATCAGCAATGAAAAGCTCGATGGACGTGGATGATCCGGCGAGATCACCCCCGTAACGTTGCAGCGCACCTGATACAAAGCCCCTCTCCACGAACTCCACTGCGCCACCATTGATCAACTCGTACAGCGAGGCCTCATCCGCCGCTTCCGATGGCGCTCCGTCCCACAGCCATCCTGAAATTTCCCCATCCGAGGGGAGCAGATCCATGGGCTCGAGGAGCCCGGAACCGTCGGTGCCACACCCGCCCACCAGGACCAGAATGCAGAGCGAGAAAAGCATTGTCTTCATGAGGGTTCTCCTTGATGATCAACCTGCCGGAATCCGACGCCGGAAGATCTCTCCCGCCTGAATCCCGCTCTCAGCGGGAAAACCTGAAACCGGCTCTTGTTCTGCTGCTATTCTCAAATACCCCATTCTTTGGGCAAGGATTCTTGACTCAGCAACAATCTGAACTCAAGGCTCAATACGTCAAGCACGACGACATCGGTGAGTGAGGCCGTTGACGGAGTCCCTTGCGGGGATGAGATTGGTGGCCGCTCTTGTGCGGGTTCCCGTGCCAATCAGGGATATTCGTACAGTGACTGCGGTGGGAATTCGGCAATGGCAGCAAGGAAGACCACGATATGGAGCAGGCAAGGATTCTCGTAGATGAGGCGAGGAGGCGACGCGAGGAGATACATCACCCTACGTGGGCGGACCATAAAAAGACACTTCTGGAGATCATCGCTGCTCTGGGTGCTCAGGAAACCTATCTTATTCACCGGAACCTCTATCTTGCTATTGGGCTCGTATGGAGTCTTCCCGTGCTTCTCGCCATCTGGTTGATGGCGGCACTTCAGCAGGATCTTGGATTCTCGGTGGGCGCTTTGATCAGGCTTCTGCGAGCAGAGCCTATCTACCTTTCTTTCATCGCCTTTCCTGTTCTATTTACGTTGTTTCTGGCGGCTTTGGGTCAGGTAAAACACCGGCGCGACAGATACATACGGGCTCTCTTGCAGGAATTGGAATCGAATGTGAGACGGCTCACTTCGGTGAACGAAGAACTCAAGGAGCTTGATCGGTTGAGGGATGAGTTCACGAGCAATATTACCCATGAGCTTCGCACTCCGCTCGTCACCACTAGGGGCTACACCGACATGCTTCTCAGCGGGGATCTGGGGAGCATTGACGACACCCAGCGGCGTTCGCTCAAAGTCATCCTGAAAAACGTCATGCGGCTCATTGAGCTCATCGACCGGATTCTCCAGTTCAGGAGAATGGGGAGTGCCCCGCTGCCCCGACAACTACGGCCGTTTCCTCTGCGGCATCTTCTCAAGGATCTTGAGGAAAACTTCAGACCTACGTTCCTTGGGAAGGATATCTCTTTTTCAATCGAGTTGCCTGATAGGCCGGTCATGGTAGTTGGAGACCGGTCTCGAATAGAGCGGGTATTCGCCAACCTTCTTGCCAATGCCGGCAAATTCACGCAGATCGGGGGGGAGATACGCATCAGAGTGGCGGCCCCCGAAGGAGGCAGGGTCAACATCACGGTTGAGGACAATGGGTGTGGGATTCCCGCGGAGGCTCAAGCACATATCTTTGACCGGTATCGACAGGCAGACGGTTCCGTCAGGCGCCGCTTCGGGGGGGCGGGGCTGGGGCTGGCCATCGTGAAGAGGATTCTCCAGGCGCATGGGGTCGACATCACCGTGCAAAGCGAAGAGGGAAAGGGAGCGAGGTTTCTGTTTCAATTGCCCGTGATGGTAGATAGCACGAGGCAGTTCGAGAATGCGAGCCCGGATGTTTTGCGGGCGGCGATGAGGAAGGAGTCAATATATGAATGAAAAGAGCGTGGTTCCTCAGGGGAAAGTCTTGGCGATTGATGATGAAAGGGATATTCTGGAGTTTCTTGATACGCTCCTATCTTCCCGGGGCATCGACGTGATCACGGCTATAGATGGGGAGGCGGGGTTTGAGCGAGCGGTACGGGAAAGCCCCGGCATGATCCTCCTGGATATCATGATGCCGGATATGGACGGGCATGAAGTCTGCCGGAAGCTGAAAAGCGATCCCCAAACGGCGCAGATTCCAGTGCTTATGCTCACTGCCATGAACCGTGTTCGAGATATCTCCCGCGCGATGCGCGAGGGAGCTGATGGGTTCATGGCAAAGCCATTTCATAACCGGAGTCTCGTGGAAGCAGTGGAGACCATGCTTGCCCCCGGAGGGCGCCTGCCGATCTTCTATATGGCACAGAAGCCCAGCGCGATCCCGCTGCGCAAGATGAATGAGTATGAGGCAGGACATCGTGTGGTATGTATCGTCGTGGTGGAAGATGGCCCCGAATCTGCATTGGAGGATGCCGCCGTGCTCCAAGGCGCCTACCTCATGAGCATTGCGCAGGAGGAGCGTGACGAGGGGAAGGTCGAAACCCACGCACTTCTGGAAGTGGAGACCCCCGAGGCATTCGGAGAAACGCTCAATAGGATACATGCCAAAGGTGGTCAAGTGGTGGCCTCACGGATTTTTCGTGACATCATAGAGGTGCCTTTTGGTATTCTTCCCAGATCGGAACACAACGACTAGGGGAATCCACATGCGGAGAAGTCGGCACACCCTCCGTCAGACGCGGGATCTGCGTACTCCTCAGCCAAGAGATCCGATCGTGTTTCGTGGTGGTGAATTTATCGTCATCGAGGGCCCACATGCGGGGCTTCGTGTCCGCGTGGCGGATCATGTCACCACCATTGGACGAGATGAAGAGAGCACCCTGCCGCTTACGCTTGATGCCAGCGTGTCCCGCCTGCATGCCGTGGTGGAATGGGGAGAGAATCGTCTCTATGTGAGAGACAGGAGCTCAACCAACGGGACCCGGGTGAACAGTCGCCCTATCCAGGGGCGAACGGCACTGTCGAATCTGGACGTCATCGAAGTAGGACGGAGTGTTCTCCAGCTCATATTCGACCTTCCGGATGAACCGCCCATCTACGAACTCGACGAGGATAGCGAAACCAACATAGGGGCTACCGGGTAGACAATTGCTGAGGATTCAACCTGGTATCTAGATCCTAAAAGAATGTGTTTCACATTCTCCTAGGGGAGTTCCCTCACCGGCGGCGGGCTATCGGTTCGTTGATTCAGACTTGATTGGTATGAGATCATCCAGAAAACAACATATCGCCCATATCATCCTGCTGGCCGGATTCTTGCTCCCGTTCTCAGCACCAGCGGTGGAAGTCATTCCCTCCACCGGCGTGCGCGGCAAACTGCTTGGATCTCTCTGTGGACCCGGCGCGTTGGCGAGCCCATCAGAGCCGTTCCTCTGGGTCGGGCCCGACTCACTCGCGCATCTTTCCTTCAAGGCCTCCGACCTCAAGAAATCGGCCGGCTGTGAAGAATCGTTCCTCGTTGAGGTGGACCAAGGCATTCTTTACTACCTTCGTGATGATCAGTTGGCGTCTTTTGTCGAGGAGATCGTGAAAACGGCCACTTTTTTGGAATGGAAGGAAGAGATACTCAATCCCACAAAGGGAAAGTCGGATGATGGGAGACAGGGATTATACGCGGGGATCGGGCTGCCCAAGGCGTTGCCCAGCTTCCTCAAGGGCAAAGCAGGGCTCAAGGTTTCGGGACGTCAGAAGATCTCTCTTGGCGGAGAATCATCCTATGAGGTTGACGCGCGTGACGATCCTGACCGGAGGAACTCGAAGTTTCCACAGCTCCAGATGCAGCAAGAGTTGAGGGTAAACCTCAAAGGGCATGTGGGTGACAAGATCAGTGTTCTGGTGGATCACGACAGCGTCAAACAACATGACGCGAAGAACAAGATCCGGATACGTTACGAAGGGACCGAAGATGAGATAATCCAAGAGATCGAGGCGGGAAACACCAGCCTCTCCCTGGGGAGTGGCGCGAGATTCATCTCGTCCAGCTTCAGCCATCAAGGATTGTTCGGCATTCGTGGCAGAGCGCAGATCGGCCCCGCGCGCGTGACGGTCATTGCCTCAAAGGAAGAGAGTAAGAAGCAGACCAAGAGCTTCACCGGACAGGCCAAGCTGGACACCATCCAGATCAAGGATACCGGATACGTGCACAACCAGTACTATTCCGTGGTCATGGAACCAGGCAGCGCTGCCTACTATGATCCCGGAGTCACGGTGTCGCACGTCGAGGTCTATGAGGACGATCAGTATAATGATCCTGACGACATCGCGGCGAGCTTCCATGGGATCTGTTATCTGGACCCGGAGAATCCTTCCGTCGAGCCGGAGTACGAAGGTACGTTTCTCCGATTGGAGGCAGGCGACAATAATCATTACAACTTCTCCTCGGAGACGGGGATCCTGGAGCTCAAAACGTCACTCCAGGAGAATCATGTCCTCGCCGTGCTCTATACCACCACACAGGGGCAAGTGGGGCATGCGGTGGATGATTCGACTCGCGTGCTCAAGCTCATCAAGCCGGCGAATATGACCCCTGAGTCGTCGACGTGGGCATATGAGCTACGCAACGGGTACTATCTGGGATCACGGGATATCGACTCTGATCGCTTTCGGCTGAAGATCAAACGAAAGGTCCCCTCAGGATATGATGTGGAGGAGTTCGGAGGGAAGTCCTACCTGCATCTGTTGGGCCTTGATGACGACAATAACGCGCTGGTAGACTTGGATCGATCGATGATTGATTTCGCCAAGGGGATTCTGTTTTTCCCCTATGCCGAGCCCTTCAACAGAGCCGATGTACTCGATACGGTCAATACGTCACTCTACCAGAAGAAATACAGCAAACTCAAACCGGAAGACAACCTCTACTATCTCGAGGCGAGTTACGAGCTTCTCCAATCGACTTATCGTCTGAGCCCTCTCATGATGGATGGTTCGGTGGTCGTCAAAGTCAACGGCAAGACCATGACTGAGGGCAAGGACTTTGATGTAGACTTCTATGAGCTTCGGTTCAGACCAGGTGTTATCGGGGGCCCCGATGACCAGATACGCATCTCGTATGAGGTCCGTCCGCTGTTCGCCGCCTCCCAGCGGACTCTCCTCGGTACGCGGTTCGAGTTGCCCCTGGGGGGGAATACCAAATTGGGGGCCACCTGGATGTATCAGGGGGAAGGCGGCCAAAAAAGCACCCGGCTTCCGAGATTCGGTGAAGAACCACGACGCGCCATGGTGGCCGGCATGGACGGCATGTTGGAGTTTCGCCCTGTGTGGCTTACCGAAGCGGTCAACCACGTCCCTTTTGTTGCGCCCAATGCTCCGTCTTCCATTACGTTTGAAGGAGAGATTGCCCATAGCATGCCGAATCCCAATACGCGGGGGTCGGCACTCCTGGATGATATGGAAGGCACGAGGAACGCCACCGCGCTTTCGCTGATGCGCAGGCGTTGGACGCATGGCAGCCTGCCTGAGGGGATGGAGGCGGCGCATCAGGACACGAGCTTCTACTGGTACAATTTCGGCCAGAGTGATGCTCAAATGAAGAAGGGCGACATCTATCCGGACAGTCTTCTCACTGATACAAAGGAGCGGCAAGATGTGATGGAGGTCCTGAATCTTCGATTCCATCCAAGGCAGCAGGATCCTCGCGCTACCTGGATCTCCATTCAGACATTGATCCAGGCCGGGGGTACGGATTTGTCGGAGCGAGAATTCATCGAGGTACTGGTGCGCGGCGATGAGGGTCTGCTTCGTTTGGATTTTGGTGCGGTGAGCGAAGATCGCGTTTTCCATGCCACGGAACCGAACAATTTCCTGGATGAAGAGGATCGTGATCCCAGGAATGGTATTTTTGTGCAGGAAGACGAGGACACGGGTTTGGACGGCCTATTCGATTCACAGGAACCAGGCGAAGGAGATGACCCCGGGGGAGACAACTATGTCTACGATAATAATAATCCGCAGGACTACCGAAAGATCAATGGTACCGAGGGCAATAAGCTGGAAGATACCGAGGATCTGGACGGGAATGGGCAGCTGGACACGCAAGAGGAGTATTTCTCGGTTTCACTTCCATTGGTCGGCCAAAGCGAGTTTGTGGAAGGCGAGTATCTTGATGGGTGGAGGCTCTTTCGGTTTCCGCTGGAAGGGGATCATGTCTCGTCAATGGGCAACGCGGATTGGTCCACCATTGAATACTGCAGGCTCTGGGTGAGCGACCTTGATGCACAAGATGAGGCGCTGATTCAGCTTGCAGGCTTAGAGATCGTGGGGAGCACATGGCTCTCTCAAGGCATTGAGTCGGAGCTGGATGATGTGGGTGAGGAGGAGCGGTTTCGTGTGAAGGTGCGCAACAACAAAGAGGATCCGGAGTACGAGCCGCCTTTTGATCCCGGGGAAGATGAACGTACGGGCTATGAACGAAAAGAGCAATCTCTCGTCCTGGGCTTCGAAGGTATGGCTTTCGGGCATTGGGGGAGTGCGTACCAATCGTTTTATCGAGACCAGGACTACTCCGGGTATGAAGGCCTGGCATTCTGGATTCGATCATTTCAGATAAACGACACCGCGGGGCTCGATGTGGAGCCCCTTGCGTGGATCAGGTTGGGCGCCAACGAACAGAACTACTATGAGATTCGGCTCCGAGTGGAGGGAGATGAATGGCACAAGGTCGAGGTCGACATCGGGCAGCTTACCCGGACCAAGATC
>JAUXFG010000037.1 GCA_030620115.1 Candidatus Fermentibacterota bacterium | reverse complement strand
CGCACCGAGCATCACGATCCTGCGCGTCACGTGCAATCCGAATGCCGCGGCAAGAAAGAAGACGGCCACCGCGACCGACTGAGTGATACCCTGCGGGAGTGCTCGGGGGGTCGTGAGAAAATTGAGAATCACCAGCGTACTCAACATACCCACGACGAGGAACCAGGCCAAGAATGGCAGGGCGCCTGCCTTGCCCGTACCGAGGCGAAGTGTTTGTCGGCGTGATTTGAAGAAGGTGCCGAGATTAATGGCGGCGGCCATGAGGGCCAAGAGACCGAGAAGTTTTGCCGGGTGGAGCTCGAGGCCCGAGAAAATCAAGAGAGCTGTCGAGGCGAGGAAGGCCGGGACTAGAATCGGCAGCAGAAACAGCCACCGCGGTGCAAGCTCCTCTGATCTCATGCATGCCTCCAACTAAAAAAACAAAGAATCGACCAAAGTTGCAGGTGATCAGGTCACTTTGCAAGCCGACACGGATCACTCATAACTCTGGCTCCGACCATGGAGGTTCCTCCCGCCGCTCCGAGCCCGCGCGGCTCGATACCACGAGACATCAGGGAACTCCCGAATTCTTCGGGTTCGCATTCGCTCCAGGAAGCTGCAAGCGCTTTGCATCAGAGGAAGAAAGCTGAGGTCCCTGGATGAAGGATAGCGCCCCTATTCCGGACTGCAGAACTATCTTGCATTAGCGAGTTTGGTAGACTATCTTGAATGATGAATGGAATGAGCCGTCATGTGCAACATGATGTGCAACATGTACAAACGCCACAATCCATTTCATGTGTTGTGAGAGCTGAAGAATGGTGCTGGACAGCGTGGCGCCATCAGAAGAAAGGAGCAGAAGAAGATCCGTGCGTGGGAGTATTGGAGAGCCTGAAACAGCGGGCCCATGCTCTATGGAGCACGGGTCGAAAAATCCGGCGGAATTCCCGCAGGAATGCCCCCAGCAGGGATAATCTACTTGATCATGCTTCTTAAGTAGTGCGAGACATCAGGTAAGGAGGTAAGCATCAGGTGGCTCAGGAAGACGATCTGAAGCGCAGACTGGAAGAGCTGAGGCGCAGAAGACACGAGCTTGAGGAGAAGCGTCATAAGATCGAGAAGACGCACGGAAACGAAGCCAAACCACGGAAACGGAAAAGGTCTTCTGCTCCCAGCCCGCCCGCAAGCAGCCCGGCAGTGGGACCGCCTTCTGAACAGGAGGATCCGCAGCCTGCCGAGGAAGAAGCCAGAGAAGAGACAAAGGAAGAAGATCGAGAAGAAACAAAGGAAGAACCGGAATCCTCCACGCCAGTATCACCCATCCCAAGCCCGATTGAGACTCCTCCCGCGAGGAGAAAGAAGACCATTCTGCTAATTCTTGGTGCGGTGGTGATCATTGCTGCGATTGTTGTTGGAGCAATCTACATGATGGGTGGAGGAGAATCGGAGAGCAAAGGAGAGATGGCCGAGGAGGAGCTGGTGAGGATCTCTCGGGAGGCTGAGGAAGCAAGGATTCGGGGTCTGGCAGAGACGAGAAGGCTTGAAGCAAGGCTTGAATCTCTGACTACGGTGGCCGGTGCTCTGACTGACAAGGCCGAGCAGTCAGAGGAGCTGGAGAGGAGCCTTGCCACGCTCAGGGAGGAGGATGCTGCGTTACGCCAAAGGCTCGAACAGGAGCGTCTGGATCGAGAAAGGGAACGGGCAGCGCTCCAGCGGAGAGTAGAGGAGGAGCGAAGAGAGCGGGAACGGCTCGCACAGGAACAGGAGCGCGCTGCAGAGGAAGCGAGGCGGGAGGCCGAAGAGCGGGCTGCTCAAGACAAGCCCGAGGAAACAGGTGAGATTACCCCTGTCGAAACTCACGAGGAGCCTCTTGTCGGGGAAATCATGGAAGAGGTCAGGATTGCAAGCCTGTCGGAATTGGACGAGCCTCTAACGCCGACGAAGCGGATTGACCCAGTGGAAATGGCAAGACAGAGGCGCCTTCCCGCATCTCATGGGAAGGTTTTGCTCCGTGTTCTTATCGGGGCAGATGGTTCGGTCGAAGATACTCAGGTGATTGCCTCGCTGAACGAGTCGTACGATGCAATCGCGGTTGAAGCAATAGGGGGTTGGTTGTTCACGCCTCCGAAGGCCGGAGGCGAGGCGGTGCGGGCCTGGATAAGGGTTCCTGTGCTCTTCAGATGATGGGGGGAACAGGCAGGCAATGGAATGAATGGTAATGGGTGCCATCCAAGCACAGACAGGGAGGTCCGCGATGCCTAAGGTCAGAACAGGGCTTTTAGTATTGCTGCTGCTTTTGGGTCTGCATTCCCCCACAAGTGGGGAGTCGATTCCTGCCATCATGACCAAAGATCTCCCCATATACAGGCAGACAGTAGATCTGTTCGAGGAGACCGTGGAGATCCAGGTCACCAGATATGACATGAAAGGGGATACCCTCGAGGGCAAGCTAATAGCAGCAACTCTCAATAGGGAGCGCCCCCCCCTTATTTTGGCAGTTGGTTCGTCTGCTGCTCAGATTGCGGAAAGGGAGATAGACGAGAGTATTCCGGTTGTGTTTTGTATGGTGGCGGATCCTGAAGCAGTGGGGCTGATGGGGAGCCATCACAGCACAGGCGTCACACTCAGCGTCCCTTTGAATGTGCAATTCGGAGCCCTGAAATCAGTACTTCCCGCCGCCGCTGTCATGGCTGCCATCTACGACTCGGCTGCCACAACGCACGTGATCGAGGAAGCCTATTTCGTGGCGGCTGAATACGGTATGAAGATCAAACCTGTTCCTATTGGATCCAAGGAAGAAATACCTGAAGCTTTTGGCAGCCTTCCGGAATCCGTAGATTTGCTCTGGATGCTTCCTGATGTACTGGTACTCCGCAATGCGGAGACTCTGATTGCATTGGCGATGGAGAGGGGCCTCGCCGTGTTTGCTCCGAGCAAGAAGATGGTGCGAATGGGAGCGTTGTTGGCGCTTTCGCCTGACTATCGAGAAACAGGAAGGCAAGCTGCGGAGCTGGCCAAGAGGCTGCTGCTCGGCGTCAGGGTTCGGGATCTCCCATTCGAGTCACCATCTTCGCTCAGGTTGGTCATCAACAAGCAGACGGCCGAGGTCCTCAACATCGAGGTACCTACATCACTCCTTGGTATTTCTATAGAGTACGAATAGGAGGTCTATGGGACAAATCACGACGAGAGAAGAGAAACTTCCTTCTCACCGTTCTTGAGTGTGTGATTAGTTTTGGGATTAAGGGATCGTCCCTTGACCATGCAGTGGGGAGCGTTGCCAGACGCTGACTGAGGTGTCCCGTCAGCCCGTAGTGCAAGGAGGTGGTTATGTCTAGGATCTTCTCTCTCGCGTTCCTCGTGATCCTCGTATCCGTCCTGGCTGTGCAAGCCCAGGGGGTAGAGGATCTTGAGGAGCTGATGTTTGCGGAAGAGGAGGACATCGTTGTTACGGCAGCGATGAAGGCGCAGAAGATCGCAGAAGCACCGGCGATCATATCGGTGCTCACCGCCCGGGACTTAGAGGATCTCGGCGTCACCAACCTCTACGAGGCTCTCTCATATGTGCCGGGAGTCACCGTCATCGAGACCTACTATGGCTACTCGTCCGTGACGTTTCGTGGAAACCTCCAGACACACTACAACAACAAGAGCCTTCTTCTCATCGATGGGCACCCCATGTATGAGACAATCGTAGGGAGCTACTACCTGGAGCAGATCCCCATCAACATGGTAAGAAGAATCGAGGTTCTTCGAGGCCCTGGTTCGGTTCTCTATGGCACAAATGCTTTTGCAGGCATCGTCAATGTCATTACCAAAGGCTGGGAAGACGAGACCTTTCTGAGTGCCTCTGGTGGGGGAGGGACCTTCTCTTCCATCCTCGCCGACGCGTCTTTTGGGGGAAGCTTTGGAACGGGGAACTATATCGTAGGAGGCAATTTCTTTGACTCCAAGGGATACGATTTCCTGGTAAAAGCTGACGAGACCGGCGCCTTCGATCCGCCCAGAGAAGCCATATACGATGACGACGAAGACGCATATGAAGACGACTTCTACAATATCATGGCCAAGGCGAGGATCGGCGATGTCTCTTTTTCTGCTCTGGCTTTCGGGAACGACAAGGACAAGATGGGGCTCAACCCCGTCATAGACCAGACGGGCGAGCGAAGAGTAGAGGGACTCGCAGCAGACATAAAATGGGCCAAGGAGTTAGGCGAGAAGGCAAGTGTCGGTTTATTCGGCTGGTTCGATCGATTCAAGAAGGAAGAGCATATAGACAAGATCGCTGGTACTTCAATACGACAGGAATATGACGGTTCAAAGCTCGGGATGGAAGCAAGGCTCCGATATGGGTTTCAGGAAAAACTGGAGTTCCTTGGCGGAGTATCGTACGAGCGATGCGAAGCAGGGCCATACCTCTTTGTTGATATCGAACCTGATACGACTCATTGGTTGAGGGCGTGGGAAGATGAATATGATACGTACGACATCGGCGCCTATTCGGAGCTTTCCTGGTCTCTGAGCCCCAAAGTAGGAGTGAGTGCCGGCTTACGAATCAACAACAACAAAGACTATGGGACCAACGTCGTACCCCGAGCGGGACTCGTCGTGGAAGCTGCGAAACAACTGTATGCAAAAGCCCTCTTCGGTCAGGCCTTCCGGAACCCCAACTTCTTTGAGAAACACGTGAATACGTGGAAAGTTCTCTACGGAGACCCCGAGCTTGATCCCGAGAAGGTGAGTACCGTTGATCTGGGTCTGGACTGGAAGGTGGGCAAGACTTCGTTGAGGCTCAACTACTTCTGGATGGAGACCGACGATTTGATCGGCAGGATCATATCCACCCATATCGCCGATCAGGACACCATGGATTTTCCGACGTACGCGAACGGCACCGGTCAAACAATCAACGGGATAGAATCCGAGATCAGGGGATCCGTAGGGCCCAAGTTCTCTTACTTCGGGAACATCTCTTACAAGAAGGGCAAGGATTCGGAGACCGATGAAGATCTCCTATTTCTGGCCGAGACTTCAGGGAACGCAGGGTTGACCTGGAGACTCTCGGACATGCTCCAGGCTTCCTTTAATCTGCAGCTCGTAGGGTCTCGAGACGGCAAGACGTCTGCGGGTGACGAGTTCACGATAGACAGCTACATGTTGAGCAATCTTTCTCTTAGGGCTTCTCCTCTGGATAATGTGACGGTCTGGCTCAAGGTCAGAAACCTCATGGACGAGGAGTATACCTACCCCGAGTATGTCAGGGCCAATATAGAGGAGATCCCTGGCGGGCCTGCACGTGCCGTGTACGCGGGAATCTCGCTTGATCTGTAACTGTTAGTTCAGAATTCCAATCGAAAGGACTCAAGGCCGGTTGGCGCAATGGCGTTGGCCGGCCTTCTGGGTTCGCCCAAGGAATAAGTTCGCCTTCTTGGCGCACAGATTTGTCGCAGAATTGGTCTCCCTTATGTAGGGGCACGGCATGCCGTGCCCACCGGACGCGAACCCTAAGGCACTCTCCACTCGTCATTATAGATTCCGAGTCCGGACTCGCTTGATGGCGCGCTCGAACCCAGGCAGTGCCTTTTCGATGATCTCTCGTGTCACACAGTACGATATCCTGAAGTAACCACTGCGCCCAAAACCCCTGCCCGGAACTACCAGGATTCGTTCCTTTTTCAGCTCGGCAACGAAGGCGACTTCATCAGGGATGGGACTTTTGGGGAACAGGTAGAATGTACCTTCTGTCGGGATTAGCTCGTATCCCATATCGCGCAAAGCCGGCAGGAGCAGCGCCCGGTTCTCCGCGTACTGACTGATATCCACCGCCACGCCAATGGAGCGGCCCAATGCTCGCTGCATCAAAGCCGGGGCGTTGACAAACCCCAAGATGCGGTTACAGAACGTCAAGGCGGCAACGATCTTGTCGACGCCGAAACAATCGGGATGGACAGCAATATAGCCAAGGCGCTCGCCTGGAATGGAGAGTTCCTTTGAATATGACGTACAGATGATGGCATTCTTCGTGATCTTCAATAGGCTCGGTGTGCGGAATCCATCGTAGACGATCCGCTTGTATGGTTCATCAGAAAGTATGTAGATAGGATGCCCATATTCCTCTGATTTTGCCTCAACGAGGCGTGCCAGCTCGGCGAGCGCCTGCTCCGAATAGGCGCGGCCGGTGGGATTATTGGGCGTGTTGATGATGATCGCCTTGACCGATGGATCCAATGCCTGTTCGATGGCGTCCAAGTCGAGATTGAAATCCTCATCAGTCTCAACGATTCGGCACGTACATCCCACGGTGTCGATGTAGAAACGATACTCAACAAAGAACGGCGCGAATATCAGTATCGTTTCACCGGGATTCACCAGGGATTTGAGTGCCACATTGAGCCCGCCTGCTGCCCCCACGGTGAGCACGAGATGCTTCGCCTCCAGAGGGACGCCATGATCCTTGGCGAGGTATTCCGCCAGCTTGGCGCGCACGTCAGGGTATCCCGCATTCGGCATATAGCCGTGTTTTCCCGGAGCCGGGTCATCCAGTGCTTCGCGGATAGCCTGAAGGAAACGTTGCGGAGGATCGCCCATGGGGTTGCCGAGTGAGAAATCGAAGACATTGTCAGCCCCAAACTCTTTCTTGAGCGCCGCGCCTTCCTCAAACATTTTGCGGATCCAGGATCCCGCTTCCATGAATGTCTCTATCTTCGCAGCAATGCTTCCTTGCATGGTGTTTCCTTTCAACTTGGGGATTCCGGGATTGGCAGATCAAAGTAGAATACTGAGCCTCTGCCCACTTCACTCTCGACCCAGATATGTCCTTCGTGGGACTCCACGATCTTCTTTGCTATTGCCAGGCCGAGACCTGTGCTCGTCTCACCTGCGGTGGTTCTCACGCTGGTTTTTTCGAATGGCTTGAAGAGCTTGTCAAGTTCCTTCTCAGGGATACCTTGCCCTTCATCCCTCACCGAAATCACTAAGCAATGGCCGCTCCTTTCAATGCGGATTTCTACCGAGCTTTGTGGATAGGAGTATTTGATGGCATTGCTGATAAGATTATTCATGACCTGCTCAATCTTGCAGGAATCCATCATCACCGCAGGAACTTCATCATCGTGGCGGAAGAGAAGCTTCATCTGCTTCCTTACTGCAAAAACCCGGTTGAGTGAGATACACTCCTTCATCAAAGCCACGACATCCGTGATCTTCAGATCTAGTTCGAGTTTTCCCGCTTCAATTTTGGCGATGTCCAGGAATTCATTCACGATCTGTAACATGAATTCGCTCGATGACTTCATCACAGAGATCATCTCGAGCTCCTCCTGGGCAGCTTCTTCGGAAGCATCGTAGAGCAGGATGTCACTGTATCCGAATATTACGGCCAAGGGATTGCGCAAGTCGTGCGCGGCCATACTGAGGAATCTGTTCTTCTCCTCATTCAGTTCCTCAAGATCCATATTTCGCTTTTCAAGCTCTTCCTGCATCATGATCAGCTTGTTGTTGGCCCGTTCGAGCTCTTGGTTCTTCTGAAGGGCATTATCATATGTGGAGAACAGGAAGTCGATGACTTGCATGCGATCCGAGGTAATAGAGTACTTTTTTCCAGCGACAACTACTTCAATCCCAAGTTCCGGCGTACCTCGTTTGCGTAGTTCCTGATTGTGCAGCACAGTCCCAACCCGAGCCATGAGGAAACTCTCATCGTAGGGTTTGGTAACAAAGTTGTCCGCACCACTTTCGAGTGCCTTGATCACGTCCTCAGGGTTGGAAAGGGCGGTCAGAAGAATCACAGGGATATCCTTGAAGCCCTCCTGCGTCTTTATCCGGCGGCATAGTTCGTAGCCATCCATCTCAGGCATAATGATGTCACTGACCACCAGCGCCGGTCTGTGTTCTCTGAGCCGCTCGAGAGCGTCGAAGCCGTCGCGTGCCACCGTGACGCGGTGACGATGTCGTTCAAGCATATGCTGCAGTTGCACAGCCTGGGTCAGGCTGTCTTCAACAATCAATATATCAACACCTTGTGACATAGCGATCTCCTAATGCAATCATACTATTCATGAAAGCGATCTACTCTTCCCCAGCATAGATCTCCTCATACCTATCAGGATATAGTTCTCTGCAGCACTTATCGCATAGGCCATGACTGAACGCGGCTCTGGAATGCGCCTCGATGTACTTTTCGAGATTCTGCCATTGATCGTTATCGTCTCTTATTCTCTTGCAATTGGCACAGATCGGAAGTATTCCATGAAGATTTTTGATCGCCTCCTTGGCGTCATTCAGATCTTTGCTTACACGTTCAAGTTCACGATATTGGTTGATGATTCTGTCATACATAGAAAACATGAGGTCAAGTATCTGAATTTTGTCGGAATTGATGAATAACTCCTTTCCCGCAAAAGATACCTTTATGCCTATCTGGGATTCTACATTGCCAATATTTCTTTTGTTATCGAGAATATGCTTTATGCGTGACAGCAAGCTCTTATCCTCGTACGGCTTTATGACGAAGTTATCAGCTCCGCTTTCCAGTGCCTTGAGCATATCTTCTGGATCAGAAAGCGTGGTAAGGAGAAGGATAGGGATGTGCCTTAAATGCTCATCCGCCTTGATCTGCTGTGAGAGTTCGTAACCATCCATCTCGGGCATAACGACATCGCTGATCACTATCGATGCGCCGCTTTTCTTGAGGAAGGCCAGTGCTTCCCGACCGTTGCGGCTTATGGCGACGTCGTAGCCCTTCCCCCCCAGAAGCAACTCCAACTGAAGGGCCTGCGTAGGGCTGTCTTCAACCACGAGAATCACTGCGTCGTGCTCATCCGTCATGTCCTCATTCTTTCTTGCCGTGTTCATTTCCTGGCGAGAGAACTCAGAACATCGGCAATCCCCTCAGGAGGGAGAATATAATCTGTCCCACCAATCTCGATAGCCTTTTCCGGCATGCTGTGAATGACCGAGCTGGCTTTGTCCTGGGCGATGGTCACTGCTCCCATAGCTTTCATCTTCTTGAGCTCATGGGCTCCATCGACACCCATCCCGGTAAGTAACACCCCTACAGCCTTCTTCCCAAAAGCATCTGCCGCAGAACTGAAAAGATGGGAGATGGACGGCCGCAGCCCTCGATCCGGCGGGCTAGTGCTCAAGACAATCTTCCCACTCATTGTTACCCCCATGTGACAGCCTTCCGGGGCGAAATAGATATGTCCCGCCGCGATGCGCTCCCTGTCAATGGGGATATGGATCGGAAGGACGGTGCTCTTCTTCAGCCAATCGACAAGCCCGCCAAGGAATCCTGTGGCAATATGCTGCACAACAAGTATGGGAATGGGGAACTCCCCACCTAGCCTGGAAAGGATAGTTCGAATGACAGGGGGCCCACCAGCGGAGGCCCCCATGGCTATCACCTCTATCTGGGACCGAGGTAGCTTGGTTTTTGGATGAGCTTGAGTTGTGCGTTCGGGTTCAGGGCGTCTCACTCTTGGTCGACGGCGTACCACCTTGACTTCTGACATCAGCTTCACGGTCTGAATGAATTTGCCCGCCGAATCATCGGTTCCATGATCCCCGGGTCCTGCAGGTTTCCTTACCGTGGCAACAGCTCCCGCCTCCATGGCTCGAAAGGCCTTCCCGACGCCTCCAGGCTCCAAGCCTGTCGCGCATATCACAATGGGGACAGGGTAGGTTTCCATGATCTCCTTGGTCGCATGATACCCATCCATCCTCGGCATATGGGTGTCCATCACTACCACGTCAGGGCGCTCTCGCCGCACCAGTTCAATGGCTTCTACACCGTCCCTTGCCAGCCCCATGACCTCTAGATCACCATCCGTGTTGATCAGGTGTTCCAGGTATTGACGAGCCGTTGGAGAATCATCGACGATGAGAACGCGAGCCATTAGATGAGCCTCATGACAACCTCAAGAAGATTGGCCTGGTCAAAGCTGCTTTTCACGATATAGGCGTTGGCCCCTACATCAATACCACGTTCGCGGTCCTCCCGCGATTCCAGCCCGGTAACCAACACGACAGGTTTTTCGCGCAGCCTCTCGTCACCACGAATCTTCGCCGTCAACTCAAAACCGTCCATTCTCGGCATCTGTATGTCAGTGACAATCATATCGAAGTCCTGGATCCTCAATGTCGCATACGCGTCCATCCCATCAAAAGCCGTCTTGACGACATATCCGGCTGTCTCGAGGATGTTCTTGAGCAGCATCCTGGAGGTGATAGAATCTTCGACCACAAGGATAGACTTGCTTCTCGATGCTGTTTCGTCTTCCGGAACAGCAGCCATAGAACCTTGGGCCGAAGCTTTCGCCGCTGACTCCAGCAGATCACGAACATTAAGAATCGGCGCCACCCTGCCTGAGCCCAAGATCGTTGCGCCCGCGATGTTGCGCACCCGCCTGAGTTGTCTCCCCAGGTCCTTTGCCAAGACCTCCTGCTCACTGAGAACCTCGCTGATCTGGAAGGCAATCCGTCTCTCACCTGAGCCCAGGACTGCGACGGTGATGTTTCCGTTCCCTTCCTCTACGTTCCTTGCCCTTGGAAGCTCGAGCGAATCAGCAAGATGAACCAAAGAAACCGCCCGCCCGTCGAGAGGAATCGTTGCACGGTTCTCGATCGTTTGCACATCTTCTCTTGGGATACTCGCGACACGTTCAACATGAGAACTCGGGAGAATGAAGAGATCGTCTCCCACTCTCACGAGGATGCCTCTGTAGGTGGCCAGAGTCACCGGCAACTGGATCCTGAAGGATGAGCCCATGCCGATTCTTGTCTCCACCGCCATGAGGCCGTTGAGCTTCTCGATTCTCTCCTGTACGATGGCAAGCCCAAGCCCTCTGCCGGAGAGTTGTGTGACTATTGGACTCGTGGATACACCTGAACGGAAGATGAGAGACAAGACCTCTTGTTCATCAAGGCGTTCTGCTTCTCCTTTGGTCAAGAGCTCATTCCCAATCGCTATATCCTTTATTTGATCCGGATCGATTCCCCTTCCGTCATCGGAAACCAGAACCTCAACTCTATCTCCTTCGGTCTGGGAAACGATGAATCTTACGATTCCCCGGCGCGGTTTACCTTGTTTTTCACGTTTCTCGGGCTTCTCCAGACCATGATCCACCGCGTTTCTCAAAAGGTGAATGAAGGGGTCTTTCATCTCCTCTAGGATGCGTCTGTCTATTTGGATCTCACTTCCCTGGATCTTTAGATCTACCTCTTTGCCAAGATCACGCGCGAGATCCCGGACCATCCTTGGCAGGAGCTCAAGAAGGGTCGAAAAGGGAAGCATGGTAGTTTCTTTGGCGCTATCCAGAAGGTCATCCACCATTCTGCCAAGCAAGTATCCGTTCTGAGCAGCCGCATTTGTGAGGATTCTTAGCTCTCGTCTGAGAGCTTGCATGTTGTCCTGATTCCAATCAAGGAATTCCAGCACGTTGGCTAATGGCGCAAGGTTAAAACATGTTCCGTTGGCTGGCTTCCCCCGTTGAACCATGTTGCGGAGCAACCGAATATCCGCGTTGATTCCGGCCTGTCTCTTCTGCCACTCCCGAAATGACCGCAGAATATCCCTCAGGTCGCTCAGATGTTGACCTGCCACCAATTTGAGAGACACCAGCTCCTCCGCCTTGCATAGAAGGGAGCTCAGTTTCTCGGTGGACATTCTGACAGTCTCCGTGGTTGTACGAACAACGGGCTGAGCTTCCGGAGATGGCTTATCCCCGCGCGCCGGTTTGGTGAGAGGGGTCGGCAAGGAGCGTTCCGTTCCCTTGGCGTCGGTCTTCTTATCTCTCATCAGACCGATAGCTCCAGTATCGGCTTCTGGATCCTTGGTTCTTGTCTCGCTGTCTTCTCCCGCAGCTGCTTGAGATGTGAGTCGGCGAACAAGCGTTGCCAACTCGTCCTGACATGAAGTCGGTTGATCCCATTCAAGAATGTTCGCCCTGTTCTCAAGGAATCGGACTGAATCAAGAAGCGCATCGAAGAGCTCCGGAGAAACCACGATCCTTTTGCGTTTCATATCGGCAAAGATATCCTCAATGGACTGACACAAGACTTCGATATCCGCCAATTCCACGGCTCGGGCAGCGCCTTTCAGACTGTGGGCCTCTCTGTAGACTACCTCGATGATGGAGCCCTGCTCGCCCTCATCTGATGTGTTCTCGAGCTCGATAAGCTTTGAAGAGATAGAAGTAAGGCGTTCCTCAGCTTCCACACGAAAGGCCGCTCGGAGCTTCTTGAGTAACGCCTCTTCCTTCATGCCTTGAACCTTTCGGAAAGTTGTTTCAGCTTCTGGGCGAGTTCGTCCAAATCCTTCATGGCACGCTCCAATTGTTGCGCGCCATCCAGATTCTGGACTGTAGCTTCTTTGATGCTCTCCATGCCTGTGGCAAGCTGGTCCATTCCGACCAACTGCTGTTGGCTCGAGGCAGCGATCTGAACGGATGCATCTGCCGCCGCGGAGATGCCCGAGGACAGAGTCGTGATGGCCGCACTCGATTGTGTCGACATCTCTGCTCCCGCTTCCACCGCGTTGCTTCCCCGCTCAGTGGCCAAAACAGCTGCGCTGGTAGCCTTTTGGATGTCGTTCAAGATGGTTCTGACCTGGCGAGTCGCCTCTTTTGATTGTTCGGCAAGTGCTTTCATCTCCTGCGCCACGACGGCAAAACCCTTGCCATACTCGCCTGCCTTTGCCGCCTCGATGGATGCATTGACCGAAAGAAGATTGGATTGGTCAGCCAGATCGTTCACCGCACCGATGATTTCACCGATACTCTGGCTCTGTTCACCGAGCTTCATGATGCTATCCGCGACATACTCCATCTCTTCCTTGATTCGATTCATCCCTTCGATAGCCTGCTCCGTGGCTTCCTTGCCCACCTCGGAGGCTTGGGCCGCTTTCTCTGCCGTCGCAGCAAGTTGCTCGGCCTTGTCATTTGAAACGTGGGCAGTATGCCTCACTTCTTCAACAGTCGTAGTGATCTCTCCAATGGAGGTCGACGTCTCTGCCGAGCTTGCGGCAAGTTGAGCGGATGTCGCCGACATATCACTCATGGAGGCAGCCAAGGTGCGCGCGCCATCCATCATCTGTTGGGTCTGATTGCGAAGGGTTTGCAGCATGGTGTGGAAGGCTCGCATCAATACTCCTACCTCGTCGAGCCGTGTCTCGGGATTCACCGCAACCGTCAAGTCCCCAGCAGCCATTCGCGCGACCCTTTCGGACAAGATCTCGAGGGGCTTGGAGATGAGCCTCGCAGAGAAGTATCCCACCGCACAGGCCAACATCATCATGGCAAACCCGATCAGCAAGATCCTGGATCGAAGAGCCTTGATTGGGGCAAGCGCCTCAGCCTCATCGATTGTCGAGACGATAATCCACTCGAAATCAGTTCCGAATGTCTTCTTCAATCCCAACCCGGAAAAGGAACTCAGGGTCTTCACGTTTCTGTAATTCTCAGCAATCTCGGTTCCCGTCAGGCCCTTGAGCGCTTTCCGCACAGGACCCGTATTGACAGTGATTTTTAGAATGGTGGACGTGCTGTCGAACCTCGAATCTGAACGCATCAAGAGGTCCTCTCCCACAAGATAGGTTTCTCCAGTCTCACCCATTCCTGTTCTTTCCTGCATGATGCTATTGATCTGATCTGTGCTGATCTGCAGGGCCAACACGCCAAGGAGCTTTCCGTTTTCATCAGTTATGGGCGTCGCGACGAAGGCGGCAGGCTCATTCTTTGGCGCATAGTAGGTAAAATCCACGAGGCTTGTTTTTTTGCCTCTCAGAACCTTGGCCCAAAGCTTCGCCAGGCTGGAATCCCTGTAGGGTCCCATCCTCAAGTTGGTCCCGAGATCTTGCTTGTACGCCACTGAATACATTATGTGGCCATGATCCCTGCTGATAAGGAAAATGTCATGATACTCGCGAAGCTTTGCATACTTCGCGAAAAAGGGATCAATCCACTCATAGATCGCTTCGTATTCCTTGGAAGCCACATCGTAGAATCCTTGTGGATCTGCTTGTCCTGTACTGCCATAGGGCACCAACAGCGAGAAGGCCCTTCTGACATCCTCGGATTCCGAAAGAACCTCCGCATCATCCAGCCTCCGCTTCAGGTCATTCAAGATCTCACTTCTCTTGATTTCCCGTACGGCGGAAAGCTGGTTGAACGCATCCTCTTGCAGGGCTTCTCCGAAGAAGCGAAAGGCGAGTGATGCGACGATCACTATGGGCACGAAAGCGACCAAGAGGAAAGTGATAACCAATCGCCTCATCAAGCTTCCAGTGAAAAATCTCCTGAAGAAATCAATCATCCTGACCTCCCTATGATCGAAACTGCGTGAGTGATGAATCCATTTCTTCGTGCACTGTGATCCTCGAGTCAGAAAGGATCTTACTACCGTCCAGAATTGCAACGCGGTCACCGGTAACCCCCCTAAGATAATCGGTTCGAATACCTGTCAACGTAGGAAGTGAGCGCTGAATGGCATCTTTGGGGATCGACCTGAGCCCAAGGATGACGTCTGCAAGGATGCCGAACTCCAGTTCGTCTGAATGGAGAACGATTACACAATTAGAATCAGTCAGCCCCGTGTCAGGGAGCTCGAAGAACTGTTTGAGGTCAATGATGGAAAGAATCCGACCGCGCAAGTTGATGATCCCACGGACAAAAGATGGCGTACATGGAAGAAGTGTCAGGTCCTTCAGGGGATACACCTCGCGGATATGCGTGAGTTCAAGAGCATACTTCTCATTGGCAAGAAGAAACTCAACAACCTCAAGGTAAAAATCATCACCCTTATCATGCTCTGCCTCTTGGGCCAGGGTTTGGGCTCGGGCCTTGAGTATCTTGAGTCTTTCTTCCGGAGTCGGTTTGAACTCTCTCTCGAGTGCTGCTTTTCCCGCCTCCAGATGACGTCGAATGACCTCCCAACGGTCCGCAGTGGAACCACCCGGCAGAGAACCGCTCTGTGGTGGTTGAGGATTATCAGAGGAGCGAGGATCCTTGCCATCAGTCATGCGTGGTGCTCCTCTCTGATCATGGTCTGGATCATTTCAGCCATCTTCGCCGCGATCATCCCGTCAGAGTAGGGAAGGATCTCTCCCGGACCCATGCAAACCAGCAGATCAAGAGCGTTCTTGAGGTGCTTCCTCGATTGCTTGGACTTGCCCTGGATTCTGGCGAGATGACCCAGGAGAAAATGGGCCAGCACGAATCCTTGGTCGAGATAGAGCGCTTGGTTAAGGAATTTCCTCGACTCATCGAAGCGGCCTTGTTCCTGGCAAACAGTCGCGGTCAGGTAGTAGTGCCCGGGATAGGATCTGTCCTCTTCGATCGCTCTTTCGCACCACTTCCGTGCCTCGTCCAGCTTTCCTTGGTTGGCATACGCCTTTGCCAGAAGTGCGAGGAATCCGGGATTGGAAGTGGAATTGCTGCCTGATGCCTGGGATAGTACCTCGGTGATTCTTTCCACAACCGCTTCATAGCGTCCTTCATTGTAGAGCGCCAGAACATCCATGCAAGGATCTTCTTTCGGCGCCGCATGGTTCTCTCCTGCATCCTCCTCGATATCGTCGTCAGCCCGCTTCTTTCTGAAAAGGAAGGCGCCGGGGAATCGCACAGATCTCAGGTCCGGATGCGCAACATACGCGACCTCGCTGGGGCTCACGATTAACCAACCCTCTTCCGCAAGAGACTCAAAAAGATGGCTGACAACCAAGCTCCCGGAATCGGTGGAAAAATACATCAGCACATTCCGGCAGAAAATCACGTCCATCTCCAGTATGCCTGAATCCGGGGAAGGATAGCTGTCCTTCATGAGGTTGAGCTGACGAAACTCGACCATGCTCTTGATGCTTTGGGAGATCTCGAAGCGGTCTTTGCCGACCGTGGTGAAGTACTCTCCCATGACCCAGGGCGGGGCATGACGAAAAGACCATTTGGTATAGACGCCGCGCTTGGCTTTTTCGAGGAACCCGCCATTGATGTCGCTCCCCAGGATTCTGATGTTCCAGTCCCTCAGGCATGGAATCATTCTGTCGACAATCATCGCTATGGAATAGGGCTCCTCACCAGTGCAACATCCCGCACTCCAGATTCTCAGCATTGCTTCCTTGCCGCGACGCAGGCGAATCAGACCAGGAAGGATTAAATCCTCGAGGGCCTGAAGTGTCTTCTTATCTCTGAAGAAATAGGTCTCACCAATGGTCAGGCGGCCTATCAATGTCTCAAGGTGATCCTCGGAGAGGGGGGTCGAAAGGAGCCATTGGATACATGAGGTCTTGTCCTCGAACCCCCAATCTTGAGCCGCATGCCCTATGCCTCGTTCGAGGTCTCCCCAGCGCTCTCTTGGGAAAAAGAGACCGATTTCAGAGGAAACGAATTCGCTCAGCTTTTCCACGAGCGCGTCAGAGACTCTATCCCGCATTTCTCACCAGCTTTTGTCGCGAAGCGGTCCCGCGCCGCACGGGATTGGTAATAAATGTGGGTTCACCGTCATCTGCCGGTTCCTTTGTCGAGCTCTCCCGGTAGAATGTTCAACTCTTCTATGTCGCTCATCGAAAGGAGTTTGTTGATGTCATAGAGAAGGACTGTATTGTCTCGGAGCTTGCCTACTCCCTCGATATAGTCCTCCATGCCGGGGTAGATGCTTCGAGCATTATGTATCTCGTCCGAAGTGGGCTCGACGATATCATCGACATTGTCCACTGCGAAAGCAATCACTCTTCCCGATATCTTGGCAATGATGATTCGATCGCTTAGCTCCAGCTCCCGATCTGGCAAATGGAGCGCTCTGCGGATATCGATGACGGGGATTATGTTTCCTTGCAGATTGATGAGGCCCAGTAAGAACTCCGGCGCCTCTGCCAGGTTGGTTATTTGAACAGCCCGTATTACCTTTTCCACCGCGGAGAGCTTTATCGCATAACGCTGTTCATCAAGGTCAAAGACCAAGTGTTGGTGACGATGCGAGCGTTCCATCTAGGCGAAAGTCCTTCCAGGCAAACCTCAACCGATCGAGGTATGCGCAGTCGTACTCAGACCGCCGCAGCCAACAGAGAGAGAAACTCAAGAATGAGCCCATGTCAAGAACAACGGACTGATTCTGGAGACGAGAGACCCGCCCTATGGACATGCCGTGCCCACGCGACTCCGCTCGTTTTCAGTTTCTTTCCCCATATCAGAGATTACAGATTCTCAGATTCTACATTCTTCCTCCCTTGACGGTGTGTTGTGGGCACCACATGCTGACCACGAGCTTCTTACATCCAGAGGGTTAAGGAACAGAGGTTCAGCGTTCAGCGTTGCTTTTCTGTTGTTGATTTTGTTCGCAGGTTATCAAATACTTGATGAAACCCCGAATCGTGGCACAGTTCAGATCTGTGAGGTGAACTTACCATCTTTGAACCCTGAACCCTGAACCCGGGAACGCCTAAAAGAAAGGATTCTCTCATGAGATTTGCGACAAGAGTGTATATCCGCTTCGCATCACTCCTCCTCGTGTCTCTGGCTGCCGGCAGGCTCCCTGCCGCGCATCCGATCATGCTTGAGGGGCGGTTCGAAGATTGGGCCCAGGTTGAGTCTCTCTACGAGGACGCCGCTGGTGATGCCGTGCCAGGGGGTGTTGATTTCCTCGAGTTCTTCGTGACAAACGACGGCTTCCATCTTTTCATGAGTTTCGAGGTGGCTGACGAGATGCTGAATCAGGAGGACAACTCCATGGCGCTCTATCTCGACGGTGATGACGATGTCGCAACCGGGCTTGAGATTGGTGGAATTGGAGCAGATCTCGTCTGGCATTTCGGTGGGAGATACGGCGTATACTATGGAACCAGCCACGATACCGTGGGTTGGCATCTCGCCGGCATTGTCGTGGGACCGGGCTACTCCTCAACGAGGTTTGAGCTCGCCCTGGACCGTCTTGTCCGGCCAGACGGCATGACGCCCCTGTTTCAAGGCAACAGGGTGGCGTTCTTCTTTCAGGATGGCGCCCCGGGAGGTGATCGGGCTCCTGATTCGGGGCGCTCGATGCATTACACGTTTGATGATTCTGACCCATTGATTCCAGAGCCCATTCTTTTGGAGAAAGAAAGCTCCGCCGATATCCGGCTTCTGACTTACAATGTGCTCTGGGATAACCTCTGGGATGAAGAGGAACGCTGCCGGAGGATCCTTGGGTCTATAGAACCCGACATAGTAGCTTTCCAGGAGATATTCAGCCACACGGCTGAACAGACCGCGCAGTGGATGAGCCGACTCTTGCCCGGGCCATGGTACGCGGAACGGATGGGCGCTGACCTTGTTCTTGTTTCGAGGTTCGAATTCATCGGCAACTGGCAACCGGGCACTGAGTATGCCAGCGCCCATCTTTTGGCGATCCCCTTTCGTACTGATTCGCTGCTGCTGGTGATCAACCTCCACCTCCCCTGGGGCGGGAACGACATCGGAAGACAGCAAGCCATTGACGCGATCATGGCGTTTGTGAGGGACGCGGAATCCCCTGGAGATCAGCTTGATCTCCCGGAGGGAACGCCCATCGTCATTACGGGCGACACCAACATGTATGGTGATATCCAGCAAATCGAGACCATGCTCAATGGCGACATCAGTGACAACGCGACGTATGGTCCCGACTTCATGCCTGATTGGGGTGATTCTCCTCTGGAGGAGCTTATCTCACGTCAGCCGAATAGGCGACTCGGGTACACGTGGTACAATGAGGCGAATTCCTATCTTCCCACACACATCGACAGGATCACCTATACGGGAAGCACCATGGAGATAGGAAACCACTATGTGCTTCACACTCCGCTCTTGGATCAGCAACTGCTGGACTTGTTCGGTCTTCAGCAAGACGACACCAGGATCGCCTCAGACCATCTTCCCCACGTCGCCGATCTTCGCTTTTCCCCGCTCAAGGCATCTTCAGCTTTTTCGAACCACCGCACACTCAGGATTTCGCCGAACCCCTCAAGTGCAGGCACAGAGGTCTGCTTATGGCTGCCTCCCCAGTCCCATGAGGTGCAGCTCTATGACCTCGCAGGCAGATTAGTCTTCTCGTTATTGGAATGTGGAGGAAGAGACTTCGTGAGAACCAGAATCCCGAGTCCATCCGGCACCTTCCTCATTCGTTGCCTTTCTGTTTCCGGAACCTCCGCCATACCGATGATCATCACCAAGTAAAGGGTTCGCACAAGATCTTCTTGGCGCACAGATTTGGGGGATGTTTCATTCTCTCGCTTTACGATCTCGGCCTCGCGCTAGGGCTCACGATAGGAGTATGGAATCCCGTAGAGAGATTTCGGAACCGAGGCCCCACCTCAGTCATTGCGAGGAGGGTAGCGACGAAGCAATCTCATCCGCCCATTGAGATCGCCGCGCTGTTGCTCGCGATGACCCCTGAGGCCTCAGCTATTGCAGGGAGGATTCCGAAAGCATGAACCACTTCCCGGCCTATCCCGAGCCCAGTCGAGGGGTCGCAAGCCTCGCAGTTGCAGCCGACTTCGCCGCTTCGCGACGATAGCCGGTGAGAAATGCGGGCTAAGGTCTTGAATCCTCTGGGCGCGAAAATCATCACTTGATAAATCTCTAGTAAATCCATGGATTTACTAGAGATTTACTAACTTCTCAATAAGTAGGGGCATCCGAACACCTCCTCCTTTCCAGAAGCTGTCACTCGGACACACATAGCACCGGGGGTATTCTCTCATCCACAGCATCTCTCGTCATTGGGCTCGAGCTCATGGCCATGCGCGGGACAGGTCCTTCGTTTCCCGTCACCTCAACGTACGCATCAACACACCCACCGTGTTATGTATGTCCAGTGGTGAGGACCATGAATGAGCTGGCATTGTGCCCCGAAGGGGCTTAACCCGCACTTCTCAGCAGCTTTCGGCTGCAGCAGCCGATATGGCACTGCCTGCTTTCCGCCAGCTGGCGGAAAGGGGATACGCCTCCGGGCTTCCTTTTCCGCTCTCCGAGCTTCGCCGGGACAAGTCGCCACGGCGGCTTGTCACGGCGTTGTCATACATAGCCGGGAGCCAGGCTACGCCCTGACAGAGCCGGGGTCTTCAGTCGCAAGCCCGCAACTCCGAGGAACAACTTGTCAAGTCTAAACTCGACGAATCGTGCCTCGGTATCCTCGGAGCTTTTCTGCCGAGCCATCGACCGACCAATAATGGATGGGCACCTTCTTCGCCAGGGACATCCAACGGTTGTTCTCGTTTTGCGGCTCTGAGGCGGTCACGCGGGACTTGGGGTTCGCGCAGGAACAACTTCGCATTTTGACATCCGACTCTTCATCCCGCGCAGTGGAGGGGACCCGCTCCGTCGCGTCCGGAGGTATGAGCACCAATGGCGGCCATGACGGAGCATCGAAGATCCGACAACCGGCGGATGGCCCTCCATCGAGGAATGTGACCGTCCTGTCCGGTGGAGGTATTGTTCTGAAGATTCCACAAGCCATTCAGGATGGGCTCTGGTTTGATCGGTTATGGGAGAAATGCCAGAATCCTGTTCCCATTATATCCTGAACAATGCTATCATCTGAAAAACTCACTCAAACAGGACAACACAATGAATCATTTGCCCTTATGTCCCTTGTGCCTTTGGGGAGGTATGTCTTCGGTTTTCTCCCCAGGCGCTTCGGCTATTGTCGTGATTTTGTCAAACTCCATCCCAGGGAGGTGCCCAGCTCTCTTCCTCCGACTGCGAATCAAGAACCCGCTCTTTGCCCGCCAGTGGACGTGTTACGCCGCGGCAGACTCAAAATCCGATGGAGGCTTACTATGATGCACCGTCAGACGTCGCTCGCCTTGCTGTTTTGCTCCACAGTCTTCCTGCTTGGCCTACTCGCTCCTCCATCGCTCGCAGATATCCCCCAGGTCATCAGTTACCAAGGCAAAGTCACTGACAGCGGGGGTACGCCCGTGGCTGATGGCGACTACACCATGCGGTTCCGTATCTACGATGCCGCCAGCGGCGGTACCATGGAATGGGACAGCGGCGATCGAATGGTAGACGTAAGCGGCGGCGTATTCAATGTCTTGCTGGGGGAGAGCCCCCAGCCCTCCATTAGCTTGGGATTTGACGAGGACTATTGGCTTCAAGTGATATTTGCTGGTTTCAACCAGACACCACGGCAACGGCTATCCTCTGCTGGGTATGCCTACATGGCCAGCGGGCTGGTGCCCGGGACCGAAGCTAACGGGTCGGTGACCTCCGGGACCTGCGCCGCCATCAAGGGCACAAACACGGCCCTCACGGGCGCCACCTCCGGGATCCACGGCTATAGTAATTCCACGTCCGGCAGAGGGGTAGTCGGCGAGGCCACGGCCGTTACGGGCAACAACTACGGGATCTACGGCTCGAGTAGATCCACGACCGGCAAAGGCGTCTGCGGCGTAGCCTCTGAAACCACCGGCACCACCTACGGGGTCTACGGCTGGAGTATTTCCACGTCCGGCAGGGGCGTCTACGGCAAGGCCTCCGCTACCACGGGCATGACCTCCGGTGTCTACGGCGAGACTGCCTCCACGGCTGGCAAGGGCGTTTACGGCTACGCCTCCGCCACCACCGGCACCACCTACGGTGGCAGGTTTATGAACTGCTCCACATCTGGCGGCGGCGTCCGTGGTGAAGTCTCCGCCATTTCCGGTAGCGCCTCCGGTGTCTACGGCCATAGTCCATCAACTTCCGGCAGAGGCATCTCTGGTTACGCCTCCGCCGCCACCGGCATCACCTACGGCGTGAAGGGTTGCAGCAATTCCCACACCGGATACGGTGGATACTTTTCCGGAAGGCTCTACGTCGAGGCAGACATCAATGCATCAGCGATGCCGGCCTACCATGTGGCACGGATCTACAATGCCTCTACCGGCACGAGTCCCGATGTTTTGGCCTTGCAGGTCGGTTATGTGGGCGATCCCGGCGTCCCCATTAATTTCATAACGTTTTTCAAGGGTGACGGTACCGCCGTCGGCGCCATTGAAGGTGACGGTGCAGGCGGGGTGACGTACATGTCGGGCAGCGCCGATTTCGCCGAGTTTCTTCCCCGATCGAATCCCGGTGAAACCATGGAACCGGGAGATGTCGTCGGTGTCTACGATGGCCAGGTCTCCAGAAGGACTCATGGCGCGTCGCAGCATTTGGTGATAAGCACACGCCCCATAGTCCTGGGCAACGATCCCGGGGAAGAACATGCCGATGCGTATGCAAGAGTGGCATTCATCGGCCAGGTGGCTGTCAACGTCGGTGGTGAGGTAGACGCGGGGGATCTGTTGATTCCTTCCGGCCTGGAAAACGGTACAGCCATCGCCGTGGCGCCTGAGGAGATAACATCCGCCCAGTTCACTCGAGTGGTAGGGCAAGCCTGGGAATCATCAGCCGACTCCGGTGTGAAGAAGGTTCGCGCGTCAATAGGGTTGCTGAATCATGATCCTACCGTGGCACGAATGGCGGAACGCATTCGGCTACAGGAAGCACGCCTCGCTGTTTTTGAGGCACGCCTGGCCGCTCTCGAGGTTTTGCCGTAAAGATCAAAGAGTTGTAGCTCGCGTTTCGAATTAGTCCTGATTCCAAGGAGGCGCCCCTACTATTCCTGATTCTCCATACTGATCACCCGTCTACGCCGGGAGGCTACGCCGCACTCCAAGATGTATGAGAGAGGGATCGGGAGTCATCGCAATGCGAGCATTGCAAAGAGGATCGGTGTTCTATCTATCTCCTCGGTCTTGATACGGCTCACATGCCCCAGACCATGATGGGGATGCCGCGATACTCCTCCTCTCGTCGAAAGATCTTATCCTCCCACGGCTTGCCCTCTGCCCGGTCGAAAATCACCAAATGGCCTTCCTCGGCTCCGGACCGATCCATGTACTCCCATGTCTGCTCCACGCCCTTTGCTATGGTCGTTTCCAATGACCTGTGGAGTATCTTCAGCTCAATAACGGCCTTCTGGACTCCTGCCGGGTATGGCCATATCACCAGAAGATCAGTGCGTTTCCGTCCCAGTCCATATTCACGCTCTATCCTTCCCCCAGCGTTCATAATGCGCTGCAGGAATGCCTGCATCAAGAGCTGGGGACCAGCTTCTTTGTAGTCGAACCGTTCCACCCAGCTCTCTGAATGCTCACGGAAGAACTCCTGAAACGCGGAAAGCAACTTGTCTATAAGCAGACGACCATTGCCGGCAACAAACCATGTTGTCTGAATCGACATACCCATCTGCGCATTCCATGCCAGCGCCCTGGGGATGATCTCCCGATAGATGGGATTAGCGATGTGCAACGCTCCGGCTCGCTCCTGGCTGATCAATCCCAAGTCCAATACGTACTGGACATCCTGATCATGAAACTGCTCTTCAAATTCCTGCCCCTCAAGGATCGGTTCTATGACTCTCCTGACCCGATCTTCCTTGAGCTTGTCGACCAATTGGTCCAAATGCGTTTCACGCCGCATGATCATCCGTTCCTTGGCCTCATCCATCATCTTCGCGCTGATGGCCAAAGAACGGTCTCGGCCTTCCTTCATCTTGAAACAGGTCTCATGAGCCAAGGCATTGACCAGCCATGGCTGCCCCCGTGTCAACTCCCATGCCAAATCAAGTGCAGCAGGCTCAAAAGCCTGGCCCGTCTCATTGGTGTGTTGCCGGTAGAGTTCCTTCGTCTCCTCCCTGGTGAAGTCGCCAAGCCGTAATGATTCCGCCTTGATATTGAATGCGCTGCCTCCTGTGATGATCGCCTTCTCCTGATCGGAATGAATCCGATAGTCTCGAACGTCTCGTACCCCACAAAGCAGGATGCTCTGAGGGAAATGAGCCGGTCGTTTCGCATACCCCGCACGGATCTGTCGTAACATGGAGATCAGCGTGTCTCCAACCAATGAATCGATCTCATCAATGAGGAGAACAACGGGCCTTGGATCTGCCGCACACCACCGGGACAGTGTTTCTCCTAGAGCCCCATAGCCGCCACGTTCCGCATACACCGCACGCCAGATCCCATCAAAGGAGTGGTCGTTCAGCCTATACTCAGCCCATGAAGCCATCTCTCCTAAGATGACACGCATCGCCTCTGCGACGTTCTCCCTAGGCGCTTGAGCTATCTCCACGTTTGCGTACAGACACCGGTAGTCGTTCGTCCCGTTGAGGTAATCCATCAACGCCAACAGGCACGATGTCTTCCCTGTCTGCCGAGGCGCATGGAGAACGAAGTACTTCTCCTGTTCGATAAGAGGAAGGATCTCCTCAAGTTTGACTCGCTCCAGCGGCGACAAACAGTAATGCTTGTCGCAGTTCACAGGCCCTGCAGTATTGAAGAATCGTTTGTTGTTCATGATTGCGTTCTCCAGGTGATGGACAGCGGGAAACATCCCGCGCATCGGAAGTCACGCAATGAGTATGCACATTCAAACAGTTACGCGCAACGATCAATTGAACGAGGCGGTCTTCGCCCCCGATCACCCTGTCGTCGGGGAAGTGGGTAGTGGCACTCATGTTTTTGGGATGAGTGTTACCGATGTTTGAGGTGGGTACACTCAGCGCGGCTATCTGGAGGGGTGCGTTTCATCGCGTCCGGGGGATTTGGGAAACGTTGAGCGATTAGCGATAAGCGTACAGCATTCGGGAACATGCAAGCCATGGCCATGACGGAGCATGGCCCGCCATCATCCTCACTTCGATGTTGAATGTTCGATGTTCGATGTTTTCTTGAAGCGCGGGCATGGCTCTCCATCGAGCAATGTGAACGTCTTGTTCTGCGGAGGGACGTCCGCCAGCCGGCGGATCGCTCCTTGGAGTGGCTCAGAATGACAGTGGTGGTGTGCAGAAGTGTGTGGCAACACGTGTCATTCTGAGGGAGCGGAGCGACCGAAGAATCTGGGCGGGGCGGGGCTATGTTGAATCGCGAATTGGGGGGAATGAACGCCGCACTCCAAAGTGGGACGCAGACTGAATGGAGAGTACTCTTCTCCGACTTTACTCCCGCCGACAGCGGGATTGGTAAACTTTCACCCCCTAAGCGGCTATCCCCGTACACCTTTGACGTCACCTGTTCTGCATCATATATTGCATCATAATGCTGCAAGCAGCGCTGCACTGGAGGGAACCGTATGAAGGCCATTACTCTGAGAAACATTCCTCCCAAGCTGGAACGAGTTCTCCATCAGAAAGCGGAGGAGGACGGCACGAGCATGAGCAGAACCATAATCCATCTCTTGGAGGCGAACCTCGGAATCGGCAAGAGAAAACGGAAAATGCTCCACCACGAGCTGGATGTCCTGGCTGGATCGTGGTCTCGTGAAGAAGCGGACGAATTGGACAAGGCTTTGGCAGAGCAACGCCGGATCGACCATGAGTTGTGGGCAAATTGAGAGTGTTGCTGGACACGTCTGGTTACTCGGCATTCATGAGAGGTGAGCCGGCGATGAAACAAGCCCTCCAGGAAGCTGATGAGATATATCTCAGCCCGGTTGTCATTGGTGAGCTGCTCGCAGGATTCCTGCGTGGGAAGCACACGGATAAGAATCGAGAAGAACTGGAGAGATTTCTTTCATCTCCCCGAGTTGAGGTGTTGTCCGTGGACGAGGGCACTGCTGAGCGGTATGCGCCAATCCTGAATTCTCTTTGGAGCGCCGGTGCCCCTATCCCGACCAACGATATTTGGATTGCTGCAAACGCCATGCAGTATGGATTGGCAATCCTGACCACCGATAGACACTTTCTAAGAGTTCCTCAGGTCATGGTGGAATGCCTCTCGACCTGAGCATGAAAGATTGGGTTAGGCGACAGAGACGGAGGGATTTTCCCGAGGAGAGCCCGTGAGTTTACCGCGTCAACCAGATGAATCACATAGATCGGTGCTCCCAGAGGATGTCCTCATAAGGCTTGCTCACGTGGGCTCGACAAGGACCTATTCCGATGAGGATGTCATCTTCCGGTATTCCGACCCAGGCGAGGAGATGTACATCATTGAGGAAGGGCATGTTGGGTTGATTTTTGAGGAGGGGAAGGCGGGAAAACTCCTCTCTCGCGGATCCTTTTTTGGCGAGCTTGCGCTTTTCGACCGAAGTCGACTTCGCACCGCCACTGCTGTTGCTGCCTGCGAATGCCGGCTCAGGATCCTTGGACAAGGAGCTTTTGATGAGCTGTTAGGAAGCCATTCCGCACTCTTGGCAACGCTTCTTATCCGGACCTGCTCATACCTCGTGGAATCCGAGCAGGGCCTGATCACCGATCTCCAGAAGAGGAATCGGGAGCTCGAGCAGACGCTTGACTACCTCCGCAGGACCAGGCAGGAGCTGGACAGCGCGGAGCTGCTCTCTCAGACTGATGTGCTCACAGGTCTGTACAATCGGAGATGCCTCGATCAACAGATCGAGGTTTTGCTGCCACGTGCAAATGAACGCGCGGCAGGCCTGGCATTCCTCATCGCGGACATCGATCATTTCAAGTCAATAAACGACACACATGGGCACCATGTCGGGGATGTGGTTCTCAAACGTTTTGCCGATGTGCTGAGGAAATCGATCCGCCAGAGCGATTTGCCATGCCGACTTGGTGGGGACGAATTCGCGGTGGTCTTTTCGGGCATTGTGGAGGACAAGGTAATGGCCATGGTCACCCAGGTGTTTACCGCGGTTGGAGCACTGGATGTGTCCCTACCGCATACCGAGCTGCATGTCACTGCGAGCATGGGAGGAACGGTCTATCGAATAGGCGAAAGCTGGGATTCCTTCTTCAAGCGAGCCGACAAGAATCTCTATATTGCCAAGAAGGGCGGTCGTCATCGACTGGGCTGGGCCGGCAAAACCATGACACTCTGAAGGCTTCTGCAAGCCATTTCTGGGCTGCCTTTGGCATCATCATCACAGGAAGCAACATTATCATCGGCATTGGCATCGCTATCGGGATCGAATTGAGGAATGATCACATGGTTCTCAGTCACGAGAAGCTGGATGTTTGATGAAGGGGAGAGCCACGGTGTGGCTCAATTCGATAGCGATCCCGATTCCGATCCCGATTTCGATGGTGTTGTGGAGGAGAGGACATGAGCAACAGGAGCTGCCGGACCCAGAGAAGAGAATATGTGATCCACTTTTGAGGTACGGAAGATTGGGCGGCTGCAACAGACGGAGGTTCAAATGCGTAGGATTTTATGTGTTCTTTCCCTCATCTTCCTCATAGCAATGAATGCGGAAGCGGTGGAGCTTACGGCGTCTTCCGCGGCCAAGATCGATCCCCGATTGGTGTTGCTCGCACAGAATCCGGCGCGTTTTGGGCCTGGTCTGGCAAGCAGTCTCAGCATCATGCTAGGGCGAAGCTCGGAAAGGATCCTTGTGCCCGTGCTTGTCAAAGGTGTTGCCTCAAGGGAGCAGATGGAGATTGCCGGTGCGAGAATTGGTTCACGATTCGGCGATATTACTACTGCACGTATTCCCTTGGAAAGGCTTGGGGATCTGGCGGCCCTCGATGAGGTCGTGGCTATCGAAGCCGCCTATCGGCTTCACCATGTGATTGATGTCAGTGTGCCTGAATGTGGGGGCGCCGCCGTGCACGAGGCCACGCCGTCATATGAAGGCAACGGCGTCATCGTCGGGTTTCTTGATACCGGCATCGACCCCTTGCATGACGATTTCATGGACGATACCGGAGGCACAAGGGTTCTGGCCATATGGGACCAATGGGATAGTGGGCCGCCACCATCAGGCTACGACTATGGCAGAGAGTGGACCAGGGCAGAGATCAATGCGGGTCAATGCACGATGAGCGACATGGGCGCCCATGGTTCCCATTGTGCAGGCATTGCGTGTGGAGATGGGAGCTCTTCGTCATCCGGATACATTGGAATGGCGCCCAAGAGTGATATCCTCATGCTCGTGAATTTTGGGGAGGAGTTCTTTTCGTATGGCTATGCCCCTCCCTGGTACGAAACCACATCCACGGTTGGATCATTGGATGGGCTGGACTGGATGAACCAGAAGAGACTCGAAGCCGGCAAACCCTTGGTTATCAGTTGGAGCCAGGGGGTCAGCATGGGCCCCCATGATGGTTCAACGTTGTTCGAGCAAGGCGTGGACAACTTTGTTCAGGCTACCAACATTCCGGTGGTAGCGGCGGCGGGTAATGATCAACAATCTGAGTGGCATTCCGCCGGATCGGTCAGTGCTGCAACACCTTTGACTGTTTCCTTTACCACGGGTACTCCGGGAAGCGATTACCCCATGCCCGTGGTGCTTTTCGAGGTCTGGTATGCCTTGGGCGACCAGATGAACATCGAAATCCTCGATCCCAATGGCAGTGCCACCCGGATTTTTGGGCCTGATGAGAATGCCTGGCCGGCCGCGGGCTACGCCACAAGCACCGGGGATACCGTGTTTGTCTATTCTTGCAGCGATCATCCCGTGAGCCACAAGGGATACTTTTTCGTCTATCTCTCCAACATGGTATCTGCCGTGACCCAGGGGCAGTGGGAGATCCGGGTGTCCGCCGCAAACGGACTGCCTGAGAGTGGCATGGTGGACATGTGGTTCGAGCGGAATCAATACGCGGTGCGGTGGTTGGACCATGTGTCCTATGAGGGTCTTGTGGGCATGCCCGGCAGTGCCAAAGAGGTTATTACGGTTGGGGCGTACAACTCAAAGCTTGAGTGGACGGATGTGATGGGGGAGGTGTGGAGCATCGACGAGCAGTTGGGAGATATCGCCGGCTTCAGCAGCAATGGCCCCACAGCCGATGGACGTCAGAAGCCGGACATCTCCGCACCCGGGCAGATCGTGGCGTCGGTCCTCTCGGGTGGGGCCGCCCCGTTCTATATAGAGTACATGCCATCCATGGTGACGCAGGACAGCCTTCATACGTTCATGCAAGGTACGAGCATGGCTGCTCCGCATGTGGCAGGCGCCGTTGCGCTCATGTTGGAGAAAGATCCAACCCTGGGATATGAAGAGGTCAGGGAGATTCTGAGAAACACCGCACGAGAGGACCAATGGACAGGTTCGGGCTGGAATGGTGCGTTTGGTTTCGGGAAACTCGACGCGTTGGCCGCAGTGGAAGCAGTGGCCGGCAGTACTGGAACAACCTTTGATCTTGTCTATGACGATGGCGCCCCCTCGGCCTCCTTTATCTGGTTCTTTCCAGGCCAGGGAGCCGCCAATCGTATGACATCGCCTCGCTACCCGGCAACGCTGGTCAAGGTGAGCTACCTCATCAGCGACATATCCGGAGCGGGTCATTTCAGCGCGCGGGTGTATGACTTTGACGGGGCGCCTGGCACGGAACTGCTCAATCCAATCAATGTCACGGCAGATAGTACGGACTGGGTTGTCGTTGATCTTCTTCCGCATCACCTCACGGTGAATCGTGATTTCGCGGTGGCGATATTCGCGGAAGAGTCGTCAACTCCCTCCTTTGGAGTTGACTTCGAGAACAATGGCAGAGCATGGGGATTCGATGGATCTTCCTGGGCCTCTCGTGACGTCACATACTTCATCAGAGCGACGGTCAGGACGGGGCTTGCCGCGGGAGAGGAGCCTGCCTTGGCGGGTTTCACCGCAGCCGTGATGGGGGGAGATGTGCTGCTTGATTGGCGGTCTCTCCATGGGGAGGATGACACGGGGCTCGGGTGGCGGGTGTACCGGGGGGTGACACCTGAAGCATGCGACATGTGCCTCATCAGTCAGGGAATGGTTCGGGAAGATTCCTATCGTGATTGCCACGTGCCGGTGGGCGTGTACTATTACTGGCTCGAGCACATATCGGAGAACGATCTTGGTGTGCTGCATGGCCCCGTGCAGGCAGTGGTGCAGGAGAATCCATTTGTCTTGCAGCTCCAGG
>JAUXFG010000079.1 GCA_030620115.1 Candidatus Fermentibacterota bacterium | reverse complement strand
GGTCTGCCGCAGGGCGGCCATGTCTTCGTAGACCTCGAGGCCAAACGCCTCGTCATGCGCTTCACAGTAGACCACAGTGTATTTCGCGAGGAAAAGCTCGAAGGTATGGTTCAGGCTCGACAAGAAGTCCGGCTGAAAAAATGCAGACGGGTCACGCGCGAACCCCGCGGCCTCTTCCCACAACTCGCGCGCATGCTCGTGCGGCGTACCCGGCGGAAGGACCTTTCCGGCCTCTTCGAGGTAGCTGCGCAAAAAAAGATATCGATCGAACTCATTCTGAAAAAAATCGAGAAATCGAATCATCCGGGCTCTCGTGTCCTTCCAGAAGGGAAGATGAACCACGCCTTCCAAGAACGTCTCCAGCCCTTCTATCGCCGGTTTGGAGACCTGGATAAGCTCCAAAAAACGCCCCGCGTCTTCGAGGTCCTTGGGCAGACGATCGAGTGGCAGATCCTTGAGCACTTCAAAGTCATGGTATCTCTGGAGAAACGTGTGGAGCCTGTCGGTCATGTCGCGCAGCCTGGAGGCTTCCTCGATCAGGTGACGCCACAACTTCTCTTGCGAAGCAAGCGTGATATCCATGCGACGGAAGCCCTTGTCGAGCCAGTCAAGCTCGGCGAGCCGCTCAGAGAGCCGGTGTGCGATGAGTCTCCCGCGCTTCAAGAACTCTATTCCCGAGATCCTACGGTAGCCGATCCGGGACAGCGGGACGCGTCGTTCCCGTGAAAAAGGGATGAGCACTCCTGAAAGCACAAGTGCAAGCACGAGGATGTGATTGGAGGTCTGATCAAGCCCGTAGGGGCCTTTTCTCAGGCGCCAGTAGAGCGCCTCGCGGTTGATGCCTTCAGGTCCAACCTCTTGCAGCAGATGCGCGAGAAGCTGATTCTTCTGCGGATCCACCTTCAGCCGATAGCTTCGCCTGGAGCCATGCACAAGTCCCAATGGTTTGAGATACCCTTCGATGACCACGCGCAGGTTGAAGCCCCGGCCCGGCTCGAGACTCAGTTCTCCGGGACGCAGGAATTTCTCCACCACCTCCTCCACAGCCGTGGTGAGCACGCTTCTCGCCGTGGGTGCAACAGCTGCATGTCGCGGAAAGGCACGCGCAAGAGGCGCCCCGAGGATTCCGGTAAGAAGGTTTTCAAAGGGGATGAGGCCAAAACGCGAGAGGTCCACGGCCTCTTCCTCAAAGGGGTTCACCGCCTCTCCGGAGAAATAGCTTTCGTTGAGCCACTCACGCAGGAGCGGCAGATCATCGACGATCAGTTCATCCAGAAGCTTGGTGACCCTCTTCGAATCCGGATCAGCGGCAAGTCTTCGCTTCAATTCGAGGCGCGCCGCCATCTCCAGGAGCCGCTCGTTCAATGGGACCTCTTTCGGCAGCCAGAACAGAACCGTCTTCAGATCCCTGGTCCGCGCCGCAGGCAAAAGGGTGTCCATAAGGCGGCTTCTCTGGTCTTGCACATGATATGGGTGTCCCACGAAAAGAAACCAATCCGCTTCCGTCTGCCCGAATACCCTGGCGGCCTCTTCCATCTTCTCGGGATCAAGCTCTGAGAGAAGCCCCAGTCTCACCCGTCCTTCTCGTGAGGTATTCTGCCACGTGATGGTCCATTTCTCTTCGAGCCCGAGGGACGCCAGCGGAAGATGAGGTTGCGCGACAAGGGTAAGGGCTCCCCGAAAAAGGGTGTCGGCGGGGTCTTTGAGATCCTTTCTCAACGCCTTGAGTCGTCGCGCGAGAAGGAGACTCAGATCCTCCTTGAGGGAGATCGAGTAGGAGACTTCGAGATCATCGCCTTCCTCCGTTCTGACCACGAAGGCACCCTTTTTCCAGATCGTATCCAGGATGTCCTTGAGATAGAAATAGTTGAGTTCCGGATCGAGCTGGGAATGGGGTATGAGGAGCGCTTCGGCAAGCTCCCGGACGCTGAGTTGACCTCCCCCCGACGAGAGGGCCTTGAGAATCAGTATCTTGACGACACGAAGTGTCACCTCCCGGTCACCCTCATCATCAAAGAAACGGGGGATTTCCTTCTTGAAGTAGGTCCACACACGATCCACATACGCAGCAGCTTCGGGAAGCTCCGCAAGACGCGATCGAAAGTGATCAAAGATGTAATCAGGGGTAAGGAGTCGTGCGGCTTCCATATCCAGGAAGGGGCTGATGTTTCGGTCTGGATCGCCCTTGAGCCGGTAGTAGATGAAGTCCACCACGCCCCTCTTCTGCGAGAGAAGGAACTTGAGCTCTTCGAAGAAATCGATGGTGGCTGGATGCAGAGGATAGAGCGGGAAGAACTCATCGTAGGTAAAGCCAACGCGGGGAAAGGCGCTGGAAAGCTCTTGCCATACTGAGCGGAGGCCTTCCTCGGCGCCGCTTTTCTTGTACACAAGCCGTGTGGCCACCAGCTCGCGCACATGGGGCATATCGAACGTGACTCGGAGGGGATAGCGATCCTTGATTTTCAGGAACACCGCAGTGGCAATATGCCCCGTATGCTCAATATCCTCCTGCAACGAGGCCAGGATCCAGAGGGGGAAGGAGGAGGCCTCCTCGCCCAAGAACTGGAGGAATCTCAGATCTTCGTTGAATGGGGGCCCTGACGGAGTGGCCCGGAGAAACTCGGAAAGCTCATCGAGAATAATGACCAGCCCCTCTTGCCCGCGCTTCTCCTGGGCCGCCTTGATGCTGGAAAAGAACTCACGCCGGTTGGGCCCTGGATAGATGACCTCATACTCCTTTGCCAACCCGGCGCAGACGATCTCCTCCAACGAGAAGGTGGCCTGATAGTCAAGCAGGGAGACGCTGGCCACGCCCACGCGAGGCAGCTCCTGCCATAGGGGAATAAGTTCCGGCGCGGTCTGCAGGAGAGAAGAGGCTTCCGAATGTCCCCGAAAAAGCAAGGTAAGATAGGCAAGGAAATGGGACTTGCCCGTGCCATAGTGCCCCTTGACGAAGAGGCCGGCTCCCGCTCCACGCGCCATGCGCGAAAGAAGGATCTTGAGCCCGAATTCCACCTCATCGGTAATCACAAAGCTAGAGACAAGCTCATCGGGGGCCTGGTCGGAGTCCTTCAGGTGGATCACCGTCTTGATCGGGTTGATACCCACCAGATCTCCGACCCTCATTCTTTCCCCACCCTTCATGTCGCCTGTCCTTATTCGTTCTCTTTCTCGCCCATCTTCACCCAACCCCAAAGAAAGCGCAAGTCAGGATGTGCGGCGAGTGCTTGCCGCGCCAAATCCGCCAAGCGCGGCAGATCTCCGATCTCTTTGCAACTCTTCTCCAGACTTGCCCGCACGAACCTGTCTCTCGGATTCTCGAGGAACGAGATACTCAAGTGCGCAACCGCCTCCCTGGGCTTCCCCGACTTGCGAAGGGAGTATCCAAGCATACAACGGTTGTACCGGTTTTGTGGTGCTCGATCCAATACCTCGGCAAAGACGCGGGCTGCATCTTCGTACGCTTTTTCGTCGTACAGCTTCTTCGCCTTGAGGCTAAGAAGATGTATGTTCTCGCGGCCCCGTTTGAGCTTGAGGAGCCGATCGAGTTCATCGGCGCCTTGAGCTCCGAGGCCTGCCATCTTCAGCCGGATCTTCTCCTTATAGGCGAACTTATCGGTGGGCTCGATTCGGAGGAGTCTCTCGATGAGATCGAGCGCTTCGTCCGGCCTCCCCATTTTCTCCGCGCTCCGGGCGAGAAGACGCAGGAGCCCTCGATGCTCGGAGTGAATCGAGAGAGCCCTCTTGAGAAGGGCATACGCCTCTTCATACTCGCTCAGATCAAAAAGAATCTGTGCGGTCAGGCTCGCTTGATCAGGATCGGTTCCCTGGACGAGACGGACTTCCTCCAGCGCCTCCTTCGGGCTGCCCACCCCCCGGAGAGCCTGCGCCAGGAGGTTATGATAGATACGATCACCAAACAACTTCTCACGGTGCGCCTTGAGCAATTCCACCGCCTTCTCTGGTTCTTTCTTTCGCAGATAGAGACCAGCGAAACTCAATACGAGGTGTGGATGCCCGGGGGCGCTCTCCCACGTCTCCTCAAGAAGCCGGGCTGCCTCATCGAGCCTCCCCTCTGACTTGAGTCTCCTGACTTCGTCAAGCCTCAGTTTCAGGAAGCTCGCTTTGGCATCCATGGGCAAATCAGATCCCCCGAGTCTGGCCCGTGTTCAGGAAGACGCCATCCTGCGCAAACCCTCAACTCGCCGAATGTGCGAGCAGCACGGTACGCGCAGCCGGATGGCCGAGCCGGCGCATGATCTCCAGCATTTCGGCATAGTCCGAGGCATCAATGAGTGCCGGATCAAGATCCGCATCATGCACAACCCAAAACACACGACCCTTTATGCCGGTCAGTTCTATATCGAGCCCGAAAAGCTCAGGTGGAACCGCGCTGCCGGCAACCCACTGTCCCGTGGTCACCGCTACCGTGCCCGAATTTAGAGGTGCAACCCAAAGAAACTCGGCCGGCTGAAGTTCGACATTCCCGAACTTTTCGGGCAGGGCCACGATGGTCACGATTCTCGTGCGAATATGTTTATCGCGGTAGTGTGGCGATTCCCGGGTATCACCGCGAAGCCTCATGAGCTTATCAAGGGTTTCCGGCAACCGGAAGTAGAGAAAATCCCCATCCCGTACGCCGAACTGCGTCACCCGGGCGGAGAACTCCACAGTCCCTGGATGCGTATCAAAATCAGTGATCAGATCCCCCTCAGCCATTGCCCCCTCCGCAACGGAGGTCAACAACTCCTGATGGTGACGCGCTCTCTCCTCAGGGGGCATCTCCGCGTACTTCTTATGTGCTGCCGCATACTGGCTGCCGTACACGCGTTGGATCTTCCTGATCGTCGCATCGCCTGACTCGGAAAGACGAATCATGGAGAAAAGATCCTTCCTGGCCTCCTTGCCGGCTCTGCTGAGGATCCGCGTCAATTCTCCCTCTTTCGGGACAAGGCCCACTCGCTCCTCGTGCGGCGTGGCGCCAAGCACCGCGTACTGATCCGTGTCGTTGAAGTACATGTATTCGCCGTTCTCTTGTACGCGAACCAGCACTTCGTCGAACCATCGAGGATCTGGATGTTGTCCAACCGCCTCCTGGAGAGACCTCACTCTCGACACCTTGGAACCGGCCAGGACAAACTCCGGCTTGAAGCCCGCCTTTGCCAGCATGGCGTAGAGGAGCGTCGCGCGGTCGGCACTATTCCCATACCCTTCTTGCAGGGTCAAATCGGCCTTGCTCAGCCGGGAAAAGGGAATCTCATCAAGCCGGGGACCTGCCTGCCGTATGTTCCGGGCTACGAAATCCCGGATCGCCGTAAGTTTCGACTCAGGCGTCTTGAGCCCACGCATAAGATCCTTGGCGCGCTGTCCGGCATTGTTCTGTCCGGAGGCATTGGATCGTAGGACATCCCTGACCTGATCTCCGTAGGCGTCCCATCCACCGGCATATGCCGTGACCGTGGGAGTGAAGGCATCGAGTGGTGGAACCGAGTCTTCTCGTTTGATGACTCTTGCTTCTCGTATCGTCCAGCGACAGATGCTCCTGTTCCCCTCAACAAGACGCTCCTCCTGCACTACAGGCCCGGGAATTCCAATCCCCTCTTCATACGAGAAACCGTTTGCATCCAAATCAGCGACAATCTCGAGCTCCGAAGGATATCTGACCACCACCTCCAGCTTCCCCACGGGATCCATGCGCCAAAGCCCGGTTCGTGCGGCGAAAAAGGGATGATCACTGTATCGTCGGAGATATTTGTATTCTATGGTACTTCCAATTTCCACGCCGGGAAGGCTCGACACCAGGACTTTTGAGGCCGGGTAACGCGGTGCACTGCCCACCCATGGGGCATCCATGACATTCTGCTCTTCCGGCCGGATCTCCTGCACGGAACCGTCGGGAGCAATAACCCGAGCATACTCAAAGGTTACTTCCTCCCACACGGGATTGTAGTGGATCTTGAGCTCCGAGTTCCTCTTCTTGCCGGCATAGCTCAGGATCTTCTTCTTGGTCGTCACGGTTTCGGTCCAGTTGTGGGCATCCTCCAAATCGTATTCAATCTGCTGCTCGAGAATCAGGGTCTCGATGTCACCCTCGTTCTGAGATGTCGCGATCAAGGCGCTCGTTTCGTCTTCTTCTCGGGCGAAGATCGGCATCTTGTAACGACTTCGGTCTCTCTCCTTCAGTGCCTGTTTGAGGGTGAGGTACTCCTCCGGACTGAACTCCACCGCCTTGAGCAGGAATTCCGTGGCGCCCGTGAGCACCGAACCATCTGCACTCAATTCATCACGCTGTGTCCAGGAGATTGCCTCGTTGTCGATGCACGGATAGCTCGGCATGGATAAGACCTCGCCCAGGAGAGGAGGCAGATCAAGCCGGATCGTTTCCTCTACTCCACAGGCGATAGTGGTTTTCAGTGGATATTCTCGTTCCTCCAGACCAGTCCTTCCTCGAAGCACAAAACTGGTCCAGCCAACGCGGGTACCAAGCCGTGGCACAGGGAGCATCACTGAGTGATCACCGGAAACGAATACGTCCTCTGCCTCGAAAGACGTCGTCACGTGAAGTGGCGTCGATGTGTCGAGCATATCCTCCGGCAAAATCGAAAGATCAGTGATCCTGGCGCCTGAGATCACATTCTTCAGTGCACCCTCAAAGTACTCGCGCCGCTGTTCTGGTGCGATTCGCGCAAAGTAGCCTCGATAGCCATTGTCATTGATGCCTTCGAATTCGAGACTGCTCTCAGCCGTGAGCTTCCCTGCGGCATCAATGGAACCAGTGGTCGTGATGCGCATGAGGTTCTCTTCGGCCGGGACAATGGGCGAGGTTCGGAGCGTATCTCCTTCGGGCTTCGCCACCATGTAGCTCTTGTCATTGAGATAGGCCGGGAGAATCTCCTTGGTACTCTCATCAGTGGGATCCATGAGCACATAGGAGCCGTTTTCGTTCTCCACACACGCAATGGCATGGTTGAACCAGGGCAGCGGGACCTCGATATCCTTCTTGGTGGGCCCTTGCATGATAAGAATCGGCCAGGCCTTGCAACCGTCCAGTCGCAGCATTGCCACCAGCAGAGCAGCTTTATCCCGGCAGACACCGTGCCGCTGCGTAAAGGTCTCCGCCACGTCATGGGGTTCATAGCCAGGGGCCTCAGCCTCCGTGGTGATTCCCAGGTAGCGGACTTCCTGAGAGACCCATCTGAAGAGTGCCTCTATTCGCGCCCGCCTATCAGAAAGCCCCTCAGTCAGCTCTGCAACCTTCTGCTTCATGGCCGGCGTGGTGTCGTAGTGGGGTTCAGAGAGTTGCCAGTACCAGCGAGAGATGGTCTCCCAATCAGGCGCTGTACTTACAAGAAGACGCTGCACAACCTCCGTAAGCCCGGGCATGCTCGGCTCGGCGAACATGCGGGGAACATCCCGCACCTCCCAGCGATACACGATATCATCGTCACCTTCAGTTTTGGTATGCTTCACCGTTCCAGGGATTTCATCCTTGAGGACAATGCTGCGCAGGGGCTTGTCTCTTGGTCCGATAACCTCATAGATCATGTGCTTGAGAGGGCTTGAATATTCAAACACATTCAAGTCTGCCCAGACATCCCGGACGCGCGGTTGACGCACCTTTCGATACGTGACATAGTGAACCATATCCCCGATTTCGAGACCGGGGATTGTGGCCTGAAGGATCTTGCTGTTGGGGTTGTAGATATTCGATCCCATACTGCTGGGATCGATCATGACGCGGCTGAGTTCTTCCACATCAACAGGAACAACGGTTCCGTCCGGCTTGATCAGCTCCAGGATTCTTATGGCGATATCCTTCTCCTCGTCATCGTACCTGGAGTAGGGGATGGTGAAATGGATTGAGAGCGTCTGGTGCTGTCGCTTTCCCTTCTCGGTCAAAACCTTCAGATATGTATCATCCCACACGACATAGGTGCCATCGGCGTGATACCGCACGCGAATATGATCATCCACCAGCACATCATCAGCATTAGGGAACCGTTCCTGCGTCACATCCCGCGCGGCCTCGATGACAGCAATCCGCTCAAGAAGTCCTCGGGAATAATCCTCGCCGGATGAGCTGTCCTGAGCCACCGACGTCGCAACAAGACAAAAGAAAACCAGTGCAACAACGCTCAACCGAGACAACCGTGTGAAGCTCTTGCGCATATCATTCTCCTTTGAAAAAAATCGAAACCAATTATCACCCTGATATTCGGCATCCCTCATGCGGGACCCTTGAATTCAACCGTAGATAGCGTCTCAACGTATCCCGGTTTCGCCATACATGCAATGACCATATGTGCTTGGCCCGGATTTCTCACCAGCCTTCTACTACAACGGCGCATATGGCACCGCCTGCTTCGTTACCCCGGACTTCTCTTCAGATGTGGATCAATCCCTTGGCCATGAGCCATGAGGCCTGAGACACATGGCTCCATGCACGAAAAATACGCGCCGCAGGATCATGATCTTGGGGAAAGAAGAGAATCACTGCCTTGACCCTCAGAGAAAGATGGCGAAATTGTAATCCTCTATTGTCTCTTTACATCGATGGGTTTTCGCCCAAATCCAATCGATCCGCCCGCAATCATTGCGCATTGATGAGTCATGGCCGTTCATGGGTTCAGAGGTTCAGGGTTCACCGGAAATCCGAACCGTTGATTCGTTGTGTCGATACTAGTGTTTTTCTCGGAATCGAAGTGAATCGCCGCCTTTCCACCAGGAGCTCCCATCCATGGAACACGAGAAGGAGACCAAGGAACAACTCACTCACGAGCTGATGGAGCTGTGTCATCGCATTGCACACATGGAACAAGCGGCAGATGGTCGCGCACAAACCGCCGAAGCAGTTCGCGAATCTGAGGAACGATACCGCAGCCTGTTCGAACACGTCCCCACGGGCCTCTACCGCACGACCCAGGAAGGTCAAATCATAGATGCGAATCCGGCGCTCGCCAAGATGTTTCGCTTCCCGGATCTCGAAAGCCTGCTCGGCGTCAATGCCTCTGAACTCTATCTCAGCCCCGATGAGCGTTACAAATGGCTCGGAGCCAAAGAAGACCAGGAGGCAGTCCGCGACCTCGAGATCCCCATGCGACGACAGGATGGGACAATGATGTGGGTACGCGATAACTCCCGCACTGTTCGCGATGCGAATGGTCACATCCTCTATCATGAAGGCAGCCTGGAGGATATCACCGAGCGAAAATGCGCTGAAGAGGCGCTTCGAGAAAGTGAACGGCAGTACCGTACCCTTGTGGAAACGCTCCAAGAAGGCCTGATAATGGTCGATCCCGATGAGAATATCCTTCTTGCCAACCAAGCCTTCTCCAATATCACCGGATATACAAAAGAAGAGCTGTGCGCAATGAACATGAGTGATATGGTTCCGGAGGAGGACTTCTTCAGGATTCTCCATGAGACGGCGAAGCGGAAGAAAGGTGTCGCAAGCACCTATGAGATCCGCGTGATTCGCAAGGATGGCGACCTCAGCCATATCAGTATTTCCGCATCTCCATGGACCAATGAGAAAGGGCAATTCCAATGGGCCGTGGCCGTCATGCTTGACATCACCGAGCGAGTACGCGCTCGAAACGTCGAAGAGGCCATTCATCGGATTGCCCAGGCAGCGTTGGCTACGACCGCGCTTGAGGCGTTCTATCGATCCATCCACGAGGTGATCGGTACATTGATGTCGGCGGACAACTTCTTCATCGCGCTCTACGATGCCGACAAGGAAATGGTCTCATTCCCCTATTTCGTGGATCAGCTCGATCCACATCTGGAACCACGACCGCTTGGCCGAAGCCTCACCGATCATGTATTGAAAACGGGGACAACGATCTGCGCAGACTCACGGCTGCTGGCGGAACTCGAGAATGAAGGAAAGATCCACCGACACGGAACTCCGGCCCAGGCCTGGCTCGGAGTTCCTCTCAAGAATGAGAACAGGACATACGGCGCCTTGGTGGTTCAGATCTATGATAATGGGGCGACCTACACAGAAGAACATAAGGGGATCTTGGAGTTTGTCTCCACACAGGTTGCTTTGGCTATTGCGCGAAAAAGCGCCATAGAATCTCTCCGACAAAGCGAAGAGAAATACCGAACCCTGACTGAAAATCTTAACGTGGGAGTATACCGTAACACGGTGGGTCCAAGAGGCCGCTTTATCGAGGCAAACCCTGCACTGATCAACATGTTTGGCTACGGCAACAAAGAAGAATTTCTTTCCATACATGTCTGCGACTTGTATCAAGATCCTCAAGATAGGGCTCTATTCAATGAGAAAATGCTGAACGAAGGATTTGTCAGAGAGGAAGAACTCAAGCTGAAGACGAAGAGTGGCTCGCCCTTGATCGGCTCAGTTTCCGCTGTGGCGGTGAAGGCCGATGACGGGAGCGTGAGATTCTACGACGGAGTTCTCGAGGATATCACCGAACGGAAGAAAGCAGAAGAACTTCAGCAGACCTTCGAAAGGCTGCGAAAGACACTTGAAGGTACGGTTCACGCGCTCGCCGCCACTGCGGAAACAACTGATCCCTACACCGCGGGCCATCAGCACCGCGTTGCGCAACTCGCCACGGCCATTGCCAGACGAATGGGCCTCGAAGATGATCGGATCGAAGGTATCAATGTTGCGGGAACGCTCCATGACATCGGCAAGATCTACGTGCCTCCCGCCATCTTGAGCAGACCAGGAAAACTGGTTGACATCGAGTTCAGCATGATCAAGGCACACCCCGCCGTGGGTCATGATATCCTCAAGACAGTCGAGTTCCCGTGGCCCATCGCCGAAGTGGTACTCAAACACCATGAGCGGTTGGACGGATCCGGATATCCACAAGGCCTCTCAGGCGATGAGATCCCGCTGGAGGCGAGAATCCTGGGCGTCGCCGACGTGGTGGAGGCCATGTCGTCCCACCGGCCCTACCGACCAGCCTTGGGCTTGGAACTCGCCCTCGAGGAGATCTCGAAAAACCGCGGCAAGCTCTATGACGAAGAAGTGGTGGACGCATGCATCGCGGTCTTTGAGAAAGATGGCTTCAAGCTCCAGTAGCGAAGCATGAAACCCTTGTCTCGTGAGTTCACGCTCGCGCCGGCGTGAATCCTTTCCCCCGAATCTCTATGTCATGATGCTTCCGGGAAAAGATAGCGGCTTTCGTGGCGTGATTCGACATCTTTCCAGTACGGCCTTGCTTCTGCTACTCTCCGTGCTGCTGATAACATGCGGCGGACCGCGGCCCGATACGCTCGCGAGCCTTCGTGGCTATAATCTCATTATAATCGTCGCCGATGCACTGAGAGCTGACCATCTTGGCTGCTATGGGTACCCCCGCCGCACCTCCCGATTCCTGGATTCATTGGCGGCAGAGGGAATCGTATTCGAGCACGTTATCTCGAACTCATCGTATACGAGAGAATCGGTCTCCGCGCTCTTCTCGGGACAACTCCCTTCCCGTAGCGGCAGCGTCGGCTGGGGTGCGCGACCCCGTTCAGAGATCCCCGGCTTGGCCTCGCTCTTCTCCCGCGTAGGCTACCAGACGGGCTTGTTCACCGACTGGCTCGCAATCTGTGATTCCGGCTTCACGCATGGCTTCCATGAATCAGAGTGCTTCCTGGAAGGGTCCGGCCCGCGGCCTAGGAGTCAGGGCGGCCGCGGCAATCTCGTCTCAGAGCGCGCCGCACAATTCGTCGAAGATTCCCACAACTCACGCTTCATGATGTATCTCCACTACCAGGATCCACACTCACCATACAGTCCGCCGCGGAACACGTATCTTCGATTCCGTGAGAGCGTATTCGACAGGCCGCTGAGGCTTTTTCACCAATTCAGACCACGGTATCGGCAACTCATGGAGGAGGGCTTTGGGCCCGGTGAAGAACGCTTTGAGGATCTGGTCACCCGCTATGATGCGGAGATCGCAGTGACTGATCGTGCCATCGAAATACTGTTTGAGAAATTGGAGGCCCTTGATGTGCTGAGGAAAACCCTTGTGGTGATCACATCCGACCACGGTGAGGAATTCCTCGAACACGGTTATCTCGAACACGCATGGACGCTCTACAATGAATCCCTCCACGTGCCCCTGATTTTCTGGAGTCGCGACTCACTCCGGCCTGGACGGTACGATGCGCGTCTCTCATTGATAGATATCCTTCCCACGGTGCTCTCCCTGCTGGAGATTCCCCATGATCACACGGGCTTCGACGGGAGAGTATTCTATGCAGAGCAAAACGATGGCTTCCATTTTCATGATGTGGGAGCGCCTCTTATCTCTGAACTGTTGATACCACACCGGTGCATGATGAGATCAGTAATCCACCGCAGCCTGAAATACATTGCAGTGCAGAAATGGATCGCTCCAGAGGAGCGTTTCATTCCCTTCAGCGACCAACAAAGACAGATCGAGGAATCGCAGGAGACCCCGGTTGATCTGTGGGGTGATCTCGTGCGGGAGGAACTCTACGACCTCTCGTCTGACCCCGGCGAGAAACAAAACCTTCTTGCCACGCCGGGGTCCGCCGCCCACGGACTCCGGGATGTGCTTCTGTCCTTCAATTTGATTAAGTTCCTGCGCATATACTTAAATAGTTTCCGCCTCGAGATGGCTTCCCGGCCGGCCATAGAATATGGTCCAACGTATGTTCAATGATCAGCTCTTGCGAGAGGGAACCAGCTCATAGACCCCAAACCATGGATCACGATACAGCTCATGCAGGAGATCGCAGGTCATCTTCGACCGATCTCTCCCAAGCACGACATGTGTCACGCTATACCGTGCGGACAGCTCCCCCAACAATCTGCAGGCGGTATCACCCCTGGCCCGGTAAAATGCATTAGTGGATTGGATTCTCCCGTACCACTCCATCACTTCGGTATCCTTGTATGGGTGTGACTTCTTGTCCACAAACACCGGAGCCCCAGTGCGAAGCCTGAACGTCTCCATTCCGATGGGAATCAGGTATAGCTGATCTCGTTTCGTTGCCGCGGCAACGAAATCCATCACTCCGTTCAGCGGATTTCGCCGCGCTTCGCGGAACTGCCTCTGCATGTGTGCCACTCCTGCCATCACAGGCGCTGCAAGCAAAGCTGTTACAATCACCACGAAGATAGCATGTCTGCTTGTTCTATGCCTTTCCAGGCGGCCGACAAGAAACGAAATGCCGCGGCCAACGATGAGTGCCGTAGAAACGGGAACGAGAAACACGAACGGCCGCCAAGGCAGCAGCAAGGCAAGTGCATTGCTCCCTGTGAGGATCTGTACGATCGTCAGAACAGTGGATACGACGAGCAGTACGACAAGGATCGCGCAAATACGGGTCCCCCTCGTGAGAAGAAACGCGGTGAGGACAATCCCAATCTGGATTGCGGCATATGGCCCCACTATATCGTTGGCATGGTGTGGTGTGGCATACGGTAGGTGACAAGGATCTCCCGTGCCTGCTGAGCCGCCTCCGGTGACGAGGGACTGAATGCGAGGATCACATATGCCAGAATCGGCGCCATGATAGCAAGGCCCGCAGCTCCCTCGCCCAGTACCTGCTTCCAACTCCCCCTCTCTCGCGCCGTGAGGACCATGTACGTGCCAATGAGGATGATCGCACTCAACAAGTAGATCGGATGGAGTGCCGCCGTGAGCGCGGCACAGACCACGGAGCGGAAAAGGCGCCCCCTGAGATACCAGCACGCAGAGAAGAGAAGGAATACGCCAAATGCGCTTGGTTGGAGGGTCGTGCCAAGGATGGAGTAGCCAGCGAGTCCACTAAACAGGAACCCGGACGCAAACGGTGAGTGAAACGCCGTGAGCACGAGGAAGAGAGCCAGGAACCCGAGGCAAAAGAAGCGCTTCGGGAAGGAACTCATCGTAATACCAATACTGTAAATATAGATGGCGACGAGAAGAACATGGTAGATATGGAACATCTGAGGGGAGAGTAGCCGAACAGTATTCGCAACGATGAAGGAAAAAACCCGGCGCCGGGTCCGACGTGGTCGCAAGCCGGTCTTGAGCCAATAATCCTACTCCTGCCTGTGCCAGGCCATGGAGGAAGTATGTATTCTGATTCGAGGAATAGAGCGGGAGCTGCGTGTACGAGATGGCAAAGACCATCCACACGAGCATCCAGCTACCCCAGTGCGTCACTCGGCGCATAATTCCATTTCTCCTCTACTCGCTCTCACGAACTCAATATATCCATCTATCGTGCCGCGGAAACAGATACGCGACGTCGTTGGTTCCGCGATCGGATGCGAGCACGGTCCACGGATCCATCTTCTCTGAAAGCGGTCCAGCACTATCAAATCGACCCGGAGCTCCCCCATTCTTTCCATGACACGAACAACGGGTTCTTCCCCTCCTCCCGATATTGCTTGAAACGGTCCCTGCGCTCCTTCTTGTCCTGCGGATCAGAGGAGACAGGCTCTACCACAAGATCCGGTTCCCCGATCTCTGAGTAGGAAAGACAAGATGCGAGCACTACAATCCGTCTTTGGGTCGAGACGCCTGGAGGATAGAGGATCACAGGATCAAGTTCCTCATCCGCATCCTTGCCATGGACCCCGTGCGGCACCAAAAGCGATGGGGGGAGATTCCACAGACATTCCCCCAATCGAGCAATCATCGCTTGCTCGTCGAAGAAAACGGCAACTTTCCCTTGCGAGACCAGGAAAGAAATGAGCCGTGCAAGGCCCTCGGGCCTATTGCCCGGCGAAAGCTCGTAGAAAGCAAATGTAGGCATTGTCTACTCCTCGACTAGATACCAAATAAGGTAACTTCGTTTCCCTCTGAACCCATGAACCTCCGAACCTCTGAACCTCTGAACCTTTCAACCATCGAACCTTCCAACCTTTGAACGGTTACCAAGGCCTTAGGATTCGAGTATTGATCTTGCTGCGAGATGATCCAAAGAGTACAATGGCTGGCATGAAATACGCAAGGTTTGTTTCTTATCTGCTCTTGTTGGTGCATGTCGCCTGTGGATCGTCGTCTCCCCCAGAAAACCCGTTGGAGATGGCCAACGCCGGGCATTGCCATATACAATCCGATTTCACTGCAGCGTTGCCGTCTGCCGCTTGCCCCCCCGAGCAAAACGCCGATGAGATCAGGACAACCAGAGCCACTGTTGACGGTATCACTCGGACGGGGCTCTACATGCAGGCTCCAGGCGTGGTGAGATTTCCGGTCTTCATTCACCATGGCGCCACCTTTCTCACGTGGATCACCCTCGCACCCACGGCATGGACGGGCAGCCTCGATGGTGCTCTCTTTCGAGTGGTGCTCTACGCGGTCGATCCGCCTGAAACCGTGCTCCTTGTGGAAAGACATGTTGATCCTCACAATAACCCCGAGCACCAAGTATGGCTCAAGCTCGCCCAGGATCTGTCGTTCTGGGGCAACAGTCGAGTAGTGATCGAGCTATCCGCGGATCCAGGGCCTGCTGGTGACAACTCCATGGACTGGTGCATCTGGGGCCAACCCATGGTGTATTCTCCGCCGCTCCCCGCGGGAAACTTCCCGTACGAAAAGATGAAACAACGTCTTGCGGCAGGAGAATGGCGGTTGGATCACGATTTTGTCGCCACCCGGGCCGTTTCTTCTGCCCCCGGTCATGAGGAATCGTCTCCTCCGCTTCTGACAACCTCGTTCACGCTCTCCGACCGCACGAAAGAGGGGTTGTACGCGCATCCCCCATGGTCGGTGACCAGAACACTCATCCCCGGCGTCGACGCCAAGTTATTCACTTCTCTTGGAATCATCGAGAATTGCTGGGATAGCAGCGATGGCGTGCTCTTTTGCATTGAAGCAGAGCTCGCCGGCAGCCCTCCACAGACGCTGCTCGAGTATTCTCTCTGCCCCAGAGTCAATCTCTGTGATCGTGGATGGGTCGATGTCACCGTCGACCTCTCTCTGTATGCGAATCGCTCCATCAAACTCACTCTGAGCACCGGTCCAGGCTCCCGAAACGATTTCAACTGTGACTCGGGCGCATGGGCACATCCATTGATCATCTCCACTCCATAGAAGCTCTGTTGAGGATTCTTTTCGTCAGCAACCTCTATCCGCCGCATCATATGGGGGGGTATGGGCTCTTTTGCCAGCAGACTGCCGATGGTCTTCGGAAGCGAGGACACGACGTCGTGGTGCTCACCTCGACACACGAAAGCGGTCGCGGCTCCATTTCGCAGATTACGCCGGTTCTTCGGGAACTCCAGTTCGATCCGACCCTCTCCTCAGTCCAGGCCGCAGAGGAAAATTCCAGGATCATCAAGAGAGTGCTCTCACGGGTATCTGTAGATGTGGTTCTGATCTGGAACACGTTCGGCTTGGGTCACGCAGCGGTGTTCTCCAGCATCGTCGACCGGCCCCGCGCCGCCTATCTTATGCTCCACGATCTCGCCCACCATGGCCCCGGGAACCTGGTGAATGTACGCCTCCTCACCGCAAGCCAAATCGTCCGCTTTCATTTCCTGGCAAGAGGCTTCCCCGCACATTCCGTCAGGCTAGTATACCCGGGCATTGCCACCCCGACCTCGTGGTCGCCCTCGCCCCACAACGACGACACCGTAAGATTGCTCTTCTGCGGGAGGATTGTCGAGTACAAGGGCCTCCATATTGCACTGCAGGCACTCGAATCGCTCCCTGATCATTTCAGACTTACCGTGTATGGCCGTGCTGATGCCGACAGTCAAGACTATGAACGTGCATTGGAGGTATGGGTGCATGACCATGGACTTGACCGGAGAGTGGAATTCCGTGGGTGGGCCGACAGAGCACATATCCTCCAGCAGTACCCCTTGCATGACGTGCTCGTGTTCCCATCGCTGTGGGAGGAGCCATTCGGCCTTTCGATCCTTGAAGCACTGGCTCATGGATTGCCCGTGGTGGCATCGCGATCAGGCGGTCCGGCAGAGATCATCTCCGATGGCAAGAGCGGCTTCCTCTTCTCCCCTGGAAATCCGACTGAGATGGCTTCGAGATTGCGGATCTTTGGTGATCCCGCCCGGAAAAAGAACATGGGAGAGCACGCATGGCACGACGTGTCCACCAGATTCGCCCAAAGCCGATTCCTGAAGGAACTCGAACAAGAACTCGCCGCCATCGTATAGCCCGGACTTCTCAACAGCTTTCTGCTGCGAGGGTCGAAACCCGGTGAGAAATCCGGGCCAGTCATTGCGAGGAGGATAGCGACGAAGCAATCTCATCCGCTCACCGAGATCGCCGCGCTCCCGCTCGCGATCCCCAGCTCCACCACCTGTCATTGCGAGGAGGATAGCGACGAAGCAATCTCATCCGCCCATCGGGATCGCCGCGCGGAGTTTATGCTGCCTCCGGCCCGTAGGGCCTACGCCCCGGAGGGAATGAAGTCGAAGTCCTCGCG
>JAUXFG010000073.1 GCA_030620115.1 Candidatus Fermentibacterota bacterium | reverse complement strand
ACAATAGGTGTCATTCTGAGGGAGCGAAGCGACCGAAGAATCTGGGTGGGGAGGGGGGGATTGAACATTGAATCCGCCAGCTGGCGGAAACGCCCAACATCGAACGAGAGGAGCGGAGTTGCTGGCTGATATTGGAATAGCAAGGCGAACTGCTGAGTGCGGGGGCTATATGGCGTGCTCAGATATGAACAAAGGCTGTCCATTTTCGGACACATGTGTTTGATTGGACGGCGCTATCGTGCCATGACGAAGACTTTTCGGTCCGGCATACACCTTGCAGGGGCAAGAGATTGGAGGGTTCCAAGTGCTCGGCATAGTATAGTATCCTGGGTCCCGATCGCTAGCCCGCACTTCTCACCGGGTTTCGAAGCGAAGGCGCCGAGATGGTTCTGAATGCGAGGCTTGCGACTGAGGATCCCGCAGGCGTATCCTCTGTGATACGGCGAGGAAGCCGACAGAGCGTAACGAAGCAGGCAGTGCCATATCGGCTGCTTCAGCCGAAAGTCGGTGAGAAATGCGGGCTAAGTGGATATTGGAGAGTGAGCGGACGTAGGTTCTCCATTTGGAGAGGAGATACATGCCTACCATGATCGATAACACAGACACGCGGAATGTGCTGATCATTGATGATGACGACGCGGTGACCACTTCGCTGGCGCTGTTACTCAAGCAGTCAGGCTATGCCCCATATACCGCCTCCAATCCCGAAGAGGCACTCCAGACCTTGGGTGAACGGCCATTTGCTTTGGCGCTCCAGGACATGAATTTCTCTCGCAGCACCACGGGGGAAGAGGGGCTGGTGCTTCTCCAACGAATCAAGGGGAGATACCCACACCTGCCGGTGGTTCTTATCACTGCGTGGGGATCGGTTGAACTTGCGGTAAGGGGCGTGAAGGCGGGCGCCATTGATTTCATTACAAAGCCGTGGACTCATGAGCAGATTCGTCAGTCGGTCCAAACAGCTCTGGGGCTTGCCGAGTTCCGTAGGACGGAAGCCACCACGGCCCCCATGAGTCGAGCAGAACTCGATGCCGTCCACGATTTCTCGGGTCTCATAGGCAAAGATCCACGGTTCGTGCGCATGCTGGAGGTTATAGGGCGCGTGGCTGCGACCGATGCGCCGGTGTTGATTACCGGTGAGAGCGGCACGGGGAAGGAACTGGTCGCTGAAGCGCTATGGCGCAACAGTGCGCGCAAGGAACATCCATTCGTCAAGGTCAACCTTGGCGGTATTCCAACCTCGTTGTTCGAGAGCGAGCTCTTTGGGCATGTGAAGGGCGCCTTTACTGATGCGCGGCAGTCGCGCATTGGACGCTTCGAGGCTGCGGATGAGGGCACGATTTTTCTCGACGAAATAGGGGATCTCGACATCAGCTGCCAGGTGAAGCTGCTCAGGGTACTGCAAGATCGAACCTTTGAGCGCGTTGGGTCGAGCACGAGCAGAACGGTGAATGTCAGGGTCATCTCCGCAACAAACCAGGATCTTGTCTCCATGATTGAGACAGGAAGCTTCCGTGAGGATCTTCTCTATCGCCTCAATTTGATCGTGGTGCACATGCCGCCTCTCAGGGAACGAAAAGGCGACATTCCGGCCTTGGCCGCGCACTTCCTGCATTGTATTGGTGGGATATACCGGCGTCCTGATCTCGAGATCTCCCCAGACGCCATGGATTGGCTCATTGTTCAGGAATGGCCCGGCAATGTTCGACAGCTGAAACATCTCGTGGAGCGTACCATCCTTCTCACGCCGCGGAATTCGCTGAGAGCGGAGGATTTCGACATGGCCGCACACATGCAGGAGAAGGAACCGACCAAAGGAATGGTTCCTCAACCGGGGAGAGTGACGCTGGACGAGATGGAACGCGAAATGATCCTGCGCTCGTTGAAGGAGTATGGAGGCAATGTTTCAAGGGCAGCCACCGCTCTGGGCCTGAGCCGCGGAGCGCTTTACCGCCGTTTGGAGAAACATCGGATAGTTCCATGACAATTCAGCGTATCTTCACGGGGTATCTGGTCTTGCTCCACCTCTTATGTGGCGGCGTCGTCGGGCTCCTCTTGTGGCAGGATCACCGGCTGTGGATACTCGTCCTGGCGATTGCCGTGCCGGCGTCACTGGCGTCGATGTGCCTTATGCTCCGGGCACTTCGTGTGCCCGGACAGATGGTGAATCTGGGGCTAAGGTGGCTCAGGGATGGGGATTTGACCCATCGTTTTCGACGGACCGGTCTTTCCGACATTGACGAGTTCATTGGCCTTCACAGCGAGATGGTCACCCGCCTCCGACAGGAACGGACGCGCTTGGAGGAGCAGGATATTCTCGTGCGCAAGGCCATGAATGCCTCTCCTTCGGGAATCATTATCACGGATCATGGCGGTCGCATCTGTGATGTCAGCCCTGCGGCAGTCCGTCTGCTCGATATCTCGCCTGAGGAGATCACGGGAAAGGTGCTCTCAGAGCTTACCTCACCGCTCATTCGTCAGCTGAGCGCGGTACCGAAAGGGGAATCGCGGCTTCTCGGCCGGCATTGTCGGCGCCGTCTCAGATTCACGCACTCCGAGCTTGATGAAGGCGGCTCCCCTCGAAGCTTCTTTGTGATCGATGACCTCACCCATGAGCTATGGGCTACCGAAAGGTTCGCGTATGAGTCGTTAATCAGGACCCTGTCACACGAGATCAACAACACGGTGGGGGCGACCAATTCCATTCTCCACTCAGCATTGGTCTATGGTGATCAACTCAGCAGTGAGGAGAGGGAAGATATCAACACGGCTCTGCATGTCGCCATCCGGAGTACCGATAACCTCAACCTCTTCATGCGGAAGTATGCCGACGTGGTTCGTGTGCCACCCCCGGTGCTTCGCCCAGTGGATCTCGGACAGATACTCTCTCGGGTCGTACGCCTCATGGAGCCTGAGTGTGCCCGCAGGGGGATTGATCTCAGGCTTGTCTTGGAGGACTATATCGAGCCAATAGCAATGGATGCCGTCCAAATGGAGCAGGTGTTTGTGAGCGTAGTGCAGAATGCGGTGGAGGCCATCGACTATGACGGACACATTGAAATCCATGCCGGTGTATCGAATGGTCGCTTCTTCGCTGCGGTGGAAGACAGCGGACCCGGCTTGAGCCCCGAGGCGCAGGCCAATCTCTTCTCCCCCTTCTTCACCACCAAGAGCCACGGGCAGGGCGTTGGTCTGACCTTGGCCCATCAAGTTCTCACTCTCCACGGCTTTGACTTCGACCTTGAGTCACCTCCAGATGGCCCGACACGCTTCTTCATCGATTTCAACACGCGTGACAGCATTTCCGAAACCTCGCCGGAACGGGTATATTCATTGCAGGCGATGTGAATCGACTGAGCCGCCCCGGAGATCTCGTCGGGCGTCCGTCGTCTTCTTAGATTATAGATTTCAGATTGACAGATTATAGATTCTCCCCCTTTTCCCTCCATTCTCGCAATCCAGCAATCCAGCAATCGAGCCCGGAATGTAACGGATCTATAGTTTCATCGTTATCACGAGGGATGTTGCGTGAATATTCTTCACTTGTGTTTGGTAGTAAGGGCAGTATATGTATTCCGGTCGCGATCATTCAACCTTTAGCCCTGATTTCTCACCGGTTTTGGCAGAGAAACGGGCGAGATGGTTGAGACTGTCCCGTACCCAAAGCGTTGGGTGCGGGACGACAGATCCCCACATCCTGTATTTCTCTCAAAGGAGGACCGCCCATGAGAGGCGTACTTCAGTCATCGACTAAAGTTGAAACCATTCCCCGGGGGAACGCCGCATGGCGTTCCATGGCCCTGCTCGCGGCAGTGTTTCTGCTCGGTTCCGGGATTGCCAGTGCCGGGGTCGAGAGCACGGTGGAAGGTGTGCTCCATATCAAGAATGGCGCCACCCCAAGCCAAGGCATCGAGACTCTCCAACTCGAAGAGCTGTGGCGAGCAGGAGGAGAGGACGATGAGACGTTCTTTGGTCTCATTTCCCAAGTCGTCTCAGATAGCGCCGGCAACATCTATTTGCTCGACACGCAGCTTTCCGAAGTCTATGTCTACTCGCCGGACGGCGAGCAAATAAAGACACTGAGTCGCCAGGGTGAAGGCCCGGGGGAAACCAACAATCCTTTTGACATGCTGTTCCTGCCGGATGGGACCCTGGGTTTGGTACAGATGTTCCCGGGGAAGATTGTCAAACTCGACCTGGAGGGGAATCCTGCCGGCACATTCACCGTAGGCGGCAACGATCCGACACAGGGTAGCTTCGCAATACTGATCGACGCGAAGCAGAAAGGCGACAATCTGGTATTGGGCGGTATCAGGATGAGTGTGGACCAGGCTCAGGGTACACAAACCATGAACAATTTCCTGGCCAGTTTCTCGAACGACGGCGAGGAGAAGGTCCGCTACATCGAGAAGACAACAATCCTGGATTTCGCAGATTTCAAGATGATCGAGAAAGACCAGTACTTCGTCTTCAGGCATTGGGCCGTGGGACCGGATGGGCGTGTGCATGCGGCGCCTTTCCGTGATTCCTATGCCATTCATGTGTACAAGGCGGATGGGACACTAGAAAGGGTCGTCGCACGGGAGTTCACGAACTGGAAGCGTACAGAGGAAGATCTGGCTCGCGCCAACTCCATGATGGAGGCGCAAACGAGAAGGATCCCAATGGAGGTCGAAACGAAGGTTGAAGATACCGAACCGGCCATTTCCAGTCTCCACATTGCGCCTAATGGGAATCTCTGGGTACAGCACAGCCGCAGCAACCGAGAGCAGCCGGAAGGAATCTTGGTGACCTATGACGTCTTCGATCCGCAAGGCCACTTCATCAAACAGGTTGCCGTGCCATGCGACGGCGATGGCGTCAGAGATGGGCTTATCTTCTGCGGCGACGATCGTATCATACAAGTGACCGGCTTTCTGGATGCCCTTGTCTCGCTCCAGGGTGGAGGCGCCGCCGAATCCGATGACGAGGAGGAGCCCGAGCCCATGGAAGTCATCTGCTACGCCATCAAGAAGTGAGAATCCATCGATTCTGTTGATCATGTGACGGCCGAAGACAGTCGTCCGTTGAAAAGCAATGGCACTCACTATCGAAGGCGTGGGTGCCGTTCTCGTCACTCATTGTAGGGGCACGGCATGCCGTGCCCATGGGAGGCACTGCAGGGTTAGTTCCGACGATTTCGCGAACGATTTCTAACGGACCACCTTGTGAGAGAGGAGCCATATGATGTTTCCGAGATTTGCCTATTCATACTCTAATCGCCGTCGGTTTTTGCTTCTAACCTGGTTGTTTGTGGGCATGACCTTTCTTGTCATGGGGTGGACGCCGGTCGCCGCCGGTCAGGAGGAGATCGTCGACGGAGTAACCTATATCCGCAACGGCGCTACGCCCGACGAGGGAGTGGTGACGCTGACTGCCACGGAACAGTGGCGCGCCGGCGGGGATGATGACGAGGTATTCTTCGGCAATATTCAGCAGGTATTGGCCGATGTAAAGGGCAACATCTACCTGATGGACAGCCAGATTTCAGAGGTGGCGGTCTATTCGCCGGACGGTGAACACTTGAGGACGCTGAGCCGCGAGGGAGATGGTCCTGGGGAGATCCGGCATCCCAATGACATGTTCTTCCATCCAGATGGCAGTCTCGGGCTGGTGCAGATGTTTCCGGGCAAGATAGTCAAGGTCAATCGCGATGGGAGCCCTTCCGGCGCCCTCAACTTCGGTTCCGGCGATCCGAGCCAGGGAAGGTTTGTCGTGCTCCTCCAAGGAATATCCCGCGCCGGCAACCTTGTCCTTGCTGGGATCCGCATGACATTCAACACGGATGGCACGAATGGACAGACATATTTCCTCTCACGATGCGATGAAATGGCTGTGGAGCAGCACTGTTACTTCAGCAAGGAAAACACAATCAACTACAGTGACTTCGTGCTCACTGAGGAGGGCCTTGATTTTGTGTGGGGCCGCTGTGCCTTGGGCCTGGATGGCAAGCTCTATGTCGTGCCGTTTAGGAACGAGTATGAGATTGATATTTACAGTGTAGAAGGTACGCTGGAGCGTATGATTACAAGGGAGTATGAGAGTCTCACGCGGGACGATGAACAGAGAGAAGTGGCGCGACAGATCCTCGAGGCAGTAGCGCGTAACTACCCGGCGCCTCCTCGGGATCTGGGAATTGAAGATACCGAGCCTGATATCGCGCAGATTCGGGTTTCATCCAGCGGTGAGATCTGGGTGCGGACGAGCCGGGGCGACGAGGAACTGCCTGAGAATGCAATGGCCGTACTCGATGTGTTCGACAGCGCAGGCCATTTCAAAAAGCAAGTAGCGCTTGGCTGTCCCGGCAATGCTCGGGAGGATGCGCTGTACTTCGTGGGAGATGATAGGGTGGTGATGGTGGCCGGCGCCCTGGACGCATTTCTCTCCCAGCAGGGCGTATCTTCAGAGGATGAGGAAACAGACGAAGAGGAGACCCCCATGGAAGTGATATGCTATTCACTGGAGAGTGAGTAGGGAGAATGGGGGATTGGGAGAATGGGGGAATGGGTGAATGGGTAAATGGGGGATTGGGAAGAAGAGAGCGTGCAGCGCTGAGCGTTTTGATGATGGAGGAAGGGGGAGAATCTATAATCTTGCAATCTGGAATCTGCAATCTGAGGAGGAGGGGGAGGATTTCGGATTGCTGGAATGGGAGAAATGAATCCGCCAGCTGGCGGATTCATCGAACATCGAACATCCAACGTCGAATGGGGATGATGGAGGGCCATGCTTCGTCATGGCCGTTGATGTTTGATGCAACGGACGCGATCCGCCAGCTGGCGGACGTCCCTCCAGAGATACAACATTTTTCTGGCTGATGGCTCGTGTTGGACGTACAGGACGTGTCATTCTGAGGGAGGGGAGTGACCGAAGAATCTGGGTGGGGGAGGTGGGGCGCTTCGATGTAGGGGCATCCGCGGGCTGGCGGATCGTGCCTTCTCATAGTGAAGAAACAGAGCTTGTGACAGTATAACGAATGCAATCAGTTGATCGCGCTGAAGGAGCTGAAAGAGAGGTCATGATGTCTTGTCATCCCACCACGTTCGGAGAATCAGGAAATCGGATCGCTCACGGCAAACGTTTCCCTCTTCTGGGAATGTTGTCTCTCATCGTACTCCTTCTTGCCTGCGGCTCGGGGGAGGAGGGCAGTGATTCCGGAGCCGATAGCACGGGAACCGGAACACAGGCAGACTCCAGTGTGAGCAAGAAGACCAAGGAAAAGTCCATCAAAGTGAACGTTGCGGCCGTACAGCGCGGCGAGCTGGTGATCCCTGTATTCGCTGATGGTGTGATCCGGACTCCGCGTTCTGTGGAGGTGCGCACAAAGGTGGGCGGGGAGTTGGTGAAGGTGCTCGTCAGGGATGGCGACTATGTGCGCTCCGGCGAGCTTCTTGCCCAGATCGATGCGAGAGAATATGCCCTGGCGCTGGAAGAGAGTCGATACAGGCACTTCCAGGCGCTGTCCCAGGCTGCGGCCGAAGAGGAGTCCGTGACGGTAAACAACGAGGCTCTTTCGGAATTCACGGACCAGCGAGCCGACCTCGAGCGGATGAGGAGGCGGGGGAAGCTCAGTCGGGATGAATTCCGTGCGCGTCTTCTCAAGCTCGAAATGTCCGCTTTGCAGCGGGGTGCGTTTCGTCAGGAGATGTTCGAGGAGAGAACGGGTTTGGGCGAAGCCCGCACGGCTGAGGAGCGCGCCAAGCTCAACTTCGAGCATACGGAGATCAGGGCTCCCTTTGCCGGCAGGGTGGAGGGGCTTTCCGTGGTACGCGGTGAGATCGTCGGCACCGGCGCGTCAGTCTGCACCGTGGTAAACAATGAGCGGCTCGAGGCTTCCGTCAATGTGCTCGAGGCTGATCTTGGGAATCTTGTAGAGGGCCGACCCGTCTTGGTTGCCATCCCGGCGACCGGCGACACGGTACAGGCTGAGGTAGATGTGATCAGCCCGCTTCTTGATCAAGCGAGCCGTACATGCCAGATCCTGATTCGATTCGACAATCCAGAAGGGCATCTCCGTCCAGGGATGTTTGCCCGAGCCGAGATTGCCGGCTGGATCTACCCAGACCGACTCATGGCGCCCAAGGCCGCGGTGTTGACCCGCGACAACCGCCCCCTGGTGTTCAAGGTGAACGAGGATCGCGTGCAATGGCTCTATGTGGAGACCGGCCTTGGGAATGACCGGTGGATCGAAATCCTCAAGGTGTTCAGCGGTGGCTCCCTTTCACCCGGGGATCGGGTGGTAGTGAGTGATCACTTGACCTTGGCTCACGAGGCGAAAATCAAGATCCGCCAGACCAAGACGCCCACGAATCGATGGGCATTCGCCACTCCGCCTGCGGAGTAGTGGTTCATGATTATCAAGACGGCCGTAGAACGGCCGGTGGCCATTCTTATGTTGTTCGGCGGGCTGGTATTGATTGGCGCTTTGGCCCTCGGGCGTCTCCCTGTTGATCTCCTTCCTTCCATCAATTATCCCAATTTGACGGTGATCACCACGTATGCCGATACGCCGGCCGATGATCTGACACGCCTTGTCACACAACCACTTGAAGAGGTGATCACCGGGCAAGCGGGGGTCCGCCGGGTCATCTCCCGTACAAGAGAGGGTGTATCCACCATTACGGTGCAGTACGAATGGGGCACGGAGATGGATTTCGCCAATCTCCACCTGCGGGAAGCCCTGGATCGGGTCGCGTTCCGCGATGATTTCCCGGAGGAGGCGGATAGGCCCCTGATCCTGCGTTGGGATCCCGGTGCACGACCTATCGCGATCTTGGCGCTCGGCGGAGACGATCCGTTGGCGCAGATGACCGAATTCGCGCGAGATGTGGTGAAACCCGCCCTGCAGCAGATCCATGGCATCAGCCAAGCGGAGGTCATTGGGGGTGCGGATCGGGAGATCTTGGTCAGGCCCAACTTCGCCAAGCTGCGTTTGTACGGTATCACCATGGAAGACATCAGCCTCGCGCTGCGCATCGCCAATATCAGTTTTCCCGGTGGACGGATCCGGCGGGGACCCCTGCATCTGCCGCTTCGGATTCTGGGGGAGTTCGAGAGCCTTGACGAGATCCGTCAGACCGAGATACCCGCGGCAGGGCAAGGGGTAACAGTAGGCGACGTCGCGGAAGTAGTGGATACGATCAAGGAGCCTGAGGGGGCAACGCTTCTCGGTGATCTTGAGGTGGTTTCACTCCACCTCTACAAAGAGGTTGGTGCGAATACCATCTCCGCCACCAAGGAAGTAGACAAGATCCTGGGGATTCTTTCGGAAGAGTATCCCGACTTCGAACACCGCTTTGTGTATCGTGATGACCGTTTTGTCAGAGAGTCGTTTCGGGGGCTCCGGGACTCGCTTCTCTATGGAGCGATCCTGGCCTTTCTTGTGCTGGTCTTCTTCCTCCGCGACTTTCGGAGTCCCGTGGTGGTGGGCCTGGCGATCCCGGTTTCGGTGTTCGCTACCTTTGCATTCCTGTACTTCGTGAAAGTGAACCTCAACCTCATGTCCCTGGGTGGGCTGTCCTTGGCCGCGGGGATGCTTGTGGACAACTCCATCGTCGTTTTGGAGAATATCAATCGTCATCTTCGTGGCAAGTGGGCCGGTGGCGCCAAAAGCAGGGTTGGTGTTTTGGCAGTGCAAGGCGCCCAGGAAGTTGCGTCGCCAGTGGTTGCTGCAACGCTGACTACCGTTGCCGTATTCTTCCCTGTGATCTACGTGCCTGGAATCGCTGGTGAGTTTTTCCGCGACCAAGCACTCACCGTGACCTGCGCGCTCTTGATCTCCATCTTCACCGCGCTTCTGCTTCAGCCAATGCTTTCCGCACGTCTCTTAGCCGCTGGGTCAGGGGAGCCACGAGGCCTGTTTCGACTCTCTGATACTATGTTTCGGCGGCTCGCCGGCTGGTATCACAGACTCCTGGAAAGGGTATTGGCAAACAAAGGGCGATTTCTGTTGGGGCTTGGTGTAAGCCTGATCCTTGCGGTTTGCATTGGCATGGGAATGCGGAAATCATTCTTGCCTGACCGCAATCAGGGGGACTTCACCTTGGCTTTGGAGCTCCCCGCGGGGTCACCTCTCGAGCAGACACGAGAGATTGCGGCGGCGCTTTCCGGTTTCCTCTCTGTCATGGATGAGGTGGCCACGGTCTATGCCCAGGTGGGACAGACCGAACGGACGTTGGCGGCCCTCAAGGAGTACACTGCCGCGAACACCGCCCGGATCAGGGTCTTGCTCCATCCCTCCCGTGACAATCGTCGCCGGATGGAGGCGGTGAAGGATCGTCTTTTGGAGCAGCTCACACCATTGGCAGGTACCGGTTTTGTGTTTCACGATGAAGGCATTGGCCTGCGCGAGATCTTAGCCAGCAACGAGGCGCCGTTCACCTTGGGTATCGTGGCAGAGAGGCCGGAGGATGCATTGGATGTGGCGGAGCAGCTTATGCCTCGGATGAAGGAAGTTCGGGGGCTCACTGATATCGAGATGGATCGTGTCTTGGGCAATCCTACCGTGGAAATCACGATTGACCGGGAGAAAGCATTGCGATACGGCCTGGAGCCTGACGATCTGGCCCGGGAGCTGCGAGCACGTGTGCAGGGCGTCGTGGCGACCAGCTACAATGAAGTAGAGCAAAGGATCGACATCGCGGTCCGGCTCCCATTAAAGGAGCGGAGGAATCTCGCCACAGTGCTTTTATCACCGGTGACCGTGACCCGGGGCAAGACCGTGCCCTTGGGTACGTTCATTGTGCAGTCCGAAGGTCGGCCTGTTCGCGAGATAGTACGTCGTAATCAGCGCCGTCAGATCACCATCAGCGGCGATGTCCAGGGCCGGTCTTTGGGCAAGGTCTGGAAGTCGGTGCGAGGTCTGCTGGCGGAGATCGATCTCCCGGGTGGAGTGACATTCATCACAGGCGGCGAGCAGGAGGAGATTAACCAATCGTTTCGGGATCTTGGCTGGGCACTCCTGTTGTCCGTGCTCTTGGTCTACATGATTCTGGCCGCCCAGTTCGAGTCGTTTCTCGATCCGGTCATCATCTCCGCAGTGCTCCCTGTAGGCATCATGGGGGCTTTCCTCACGCTCTTCCTCACCGGTCATTCCCTCAATATCATCTCACTCATCGGTCTCATCGCCCTCTTGGGCATCTCGGTGAACGATGCCATTGTGAAGGTGGCCACCATCCGTCGTCTGCGGGAGCAGGGGATTCCCGGGCGCGCGGCCATCATGGAGGCAAGTGAGCTTCGTTTTCGCCCCATCTTGATGACAACTCTGACCACCGTGCTGGCAATGATTCCTATGGCCATCGGCATTGGAACCGGTGAACAGATCCAGCGGCCTTTGGCAGTGACCATCATTGGGGGGCTCTCCATTGCCACCATCCTCACGTTGTTCCTCACTCCCGTGATCTACGAGCTGCTGCACAGCCGGCTCGACAAGAGCTACCATGGGGAAGAAGAGACAAGCTAGTTGTTGGTCCACACAGTCCTGGTCGTCGATGCAACTGCGGGTTTTTTGGTTTGATTCGTTTCTTTGTTGACCACCCGGTAGCCACGTGGATGCTGTTCGCCGCGATGATCATCATGGGAATCTATGCGTTGCCCAGGCTGAACATCGAGGCCATGCCCGAGACGGATCTGCCTTCCTTGACTATCTATACGCGGTGGAACGGCGCTTCCCCGAGCGCTATTCAAAGGGCGATTACCATCCCTATCGAAGAAGCATGCCAGCGCATTTTTGGGGTCGAGGAGATAAAAGCCCGGTCCACGCCGGGACGGAGTGAGGTGGAGGTCTCATTCCGACGTGACGTTGATGTGGAGTTTGCCCGGCTGGAGCTCTCAGAGCAGCTCGGTGCGGTACGACGGAATCTGCCTGGATCCGCCGGCCAACCAGTCATCGTTCCCTATGTGCCCGAGGAATTCCGGACCGATGATTTCTTCACCGTCAGCCTTGTATCTCCTCTCTCCACCAATGAGCTGCGCGATGAGGCTGAATCCTGGCTCATCCCGCGGCTTCTTTCCATCCCAGGTGTGGCTGATGCGGAGTTGCAGGGTGGGGCGAGGAGGCTGGTGAGAATCCTGCTCGACTTGAGCCTCATGGAACGCTATGGTCTCACTGCTGATGGCATCTACAACCGTGTAGAGGCTTTGGATGATATTCTGCCTGCAGGGGTTGTCCGCCGGACCGGCATGGAGCTCACGGTGAGCGTGAGTGATTCGGTGAGCCTCTCGTCTCTTAGAAAGACCGTGCTTCGTATGGTTGCCGGGCAGCCGATCACCCTGAATCACGTGGCGGCTATAGAGCAGAGTTACGAAGATCCGGCCTACTTCGTGCGGATCAATGGAGACAATGTGATCCAGGCGACTGTTGCCAAACGTAGCGGCCAGAATGCGGTGACAGTGAGCAAGCGGCTCAGGAAGGAGCTCCCGGAGCTCGAGCGAACTCTGCCCTTTCCCGTGACGTTTGAGATCGATAGTGACGAGGGAAAAGAGCTTGAGGAGAAACTCCTGGAACTGGTGTACCGGTCGCTTATTATCCTCGTGGTGCTCTTTCTGCTCCTGGCCATGGCGCTCCGTCGAGTACGCACCACCGCTATTGTGATTTCTTCTATCCTCCTGGCTATCGTGATCTGCCTCGCGCTCTTCTACTTCCTCGGGATCTCGGTCAACTTCATCACCATCAGCGGCCTGACCGTGTGCTTTGGCATGCTTCTGGACAACAGCATCCTGGTATTGGATGCCATTCATCGGCGGTTGTCAAAGACGTATGACGATGACTCGCGAGAGGCGCTTGTCGGGGGAACACGCGAGGTAGCCTTTCCCATTTTGGCAACCACCCTGACCACCATTGTTGCCTTCCTGTCGTTCATCTTCCTCTCAGGGCGTCTCGCGATCTACTATGTACCGCTGGCAGTAAGCGTCGGCATCGCCATGATCGCATCGATTTTCGTCGCTTTCTGCTGGATCCCCGTGGCCTTACGAGGGCCTGCACAAAAGGAGATGATGCACGCTCGGGCGGCGGCCACGGAAGATCAAGGCCCGGTCGGCCTGGCCTTCTTGGTTCGGTGGAGCGGAGTGATGCTCGGCTTGGCGGTGATTGCATGCATCGCCTTTCTGCTTCTCAAAGGCTCCAGAAGCCTGATCGACCACTGGCCCTGGGGCGTGGGCATTATGGGTCTGCTCTTGGTGGTTGGCTTCTTCGTGAGTTTTGTGGAGAAGATCACCGCGTTGCATCTGAAGATCTGGTGGTACCCGGTGATTCTGATGCTTGGCCTTTTTGTGGGCGCAGGCTACGTGTTCGACAAGGAGATCGACCAAGGCGGGTTCTGGAGGCGTGAAAGCGAGGAACGTCTCGTCGCTTATATCGAACGGCCCGTGGGAACGGATGTAGTGCTCTCCAGCGAGACCATCAGAGGTTTCGAGACAGAGCTTCTCCCCATCCCTGACGGGATCCATATGAAGACTACCAGCTGGGAGAACCGTGGTTTTCTCGAGGTGAAGTTCGAGCCATACCGGTTGCGTTCGCAGTATCCCGAGCTTTTTCGTAACCGACTCATCCTTTTGGCCGAGGAATTGGGGGGCATGTTCGTCTGGATCAATGGTTTTGGCGATCCCTATCTGAAAGGCGGGCGTGGCGGTGGTATCAGCAACTCCCTGGTCAAGGTTACCGGCTACAACAGCAAATTCCTGGACGAAATCTGTGACGGGGTAATGGCGCGTCTCGAGCGCAACCGGCGGGTCAGGAATATGAGGCTCACCAGCGGCCAGCGCTTCGAGCGTGACGCATCGGACGAGACCGTGGTCTTTTTCCATCGAGATCGCCTGGCGAGTCACCATCTCAGCGTGGCTGAGGTACTAGGATTCCTACGGCGCTTGCTCGGTATCGACACGCCATGGCACATGATCGTAGGCGGGGAGGATCAGAGGCTGCAGCTTTCATTTGCAGACGCGGACGACATCCAGTACGAGCAAATCATGAGCAAGACCCTCACCACCATGAGTGGAGAACGTGTGCGTTTAGGGGATCTGATCTCCGTAGAAACACGTCCCGTTATGGGATCGATCCAACGCGAGAATCAACGATACGCCAGGCGGATCAATTGGGAGTATATCGGCACGGACAGGATGCGACAGCGGTTCATTGCCGACATTATTGCTGGCATCGATCTTCCCTACGGCTATTCAGCCGAAGATGTCTCGGGTGAGCCTTTGACCGAAGAAGAGGAAGAAGAGATGGAGGCCCTCCTGTGGCTCACACTTCTTTTTATTTTCATGGCCCTGTCGGCGCTCTTCGAGAGTATGATTCTGCCTCTTCTGGTGATTCTCTCCATCCCCATGGCTCTGACCGGTGTCGTGGGGATCTTTTGGGCCACGGATTCGGTCTTTGATTCGTCCGCAAAGATCGGTTTAGTACTCATGTTTGGCATTGTAGTCAACAATGCGATCCTCTTGATCAATAGATTCCGCCTGCAGATTCGGGATTCGGTAGCGGAACGCTCCTACGCCAGCAGTCTGGTTCCAAAGATCGCACGCCTTGGCGGTGTGGATCTCTGGCGACTGCCCGGTGATGAACGCAAGGCGCTTCTTAAGGAAGCGATCTGCAGCGGCACCCGTATCCAGATGCGATCCATCCTGCTCACCAGCGGCACCACCATTGCGGGGCTCCTGCCGCTCCTCATCAAGATTGCTGACACTGCCGAGGGCAAGGACATCTGGGAAAATCTCGCCCTCTCATCCATCGGTGGCCTTGCCAGCAGCACCATACTCATCCTCACCGCGATCCCAGCCACCTACTGGATCATGACGCGCCTAGGATGGGCAATCGCCAGACTCTGGCATCGAGTACGGGGCAGGGCAGTGGTTACCCCGCTCGCGGAAGCCCGATGACACCTCTGTTCATCATCTCACCCGTGGAGACATCCCGGAGACGTGGCCCCATCCTCAGTCATTGCGAGAAGCGTAGCGACGAAGCAATCTCATCCGCCCATCGAGATCGCCGCGCTACGGCTCGCGATGACCCCGGGCCTCATTCATTGTGAGGAGCGCTCCGATCCAAAACTATTTAAGTATATGCGCAGAAACTTAATCAAATCTGATAATTCACGCAGAAATAAGCCATATCGAATCCCGCGCACTGCGCGGGATTCGCAGTTATGGTACACAGATATGCCGTAGATCTGGTCTCCCCCATGTATGGGCACGGCATGCCGTGCCCACTGGCTTGTCACGGCGTAGTCAAACGTAGACGGGCCTGCCTCGGCGAAGCCTTGGCGTAGACGGGAGACGTAGTCTCGCGCAGTACGCGGGATGAAGATGGGATATCGAAATGTGAAGTTATTCCTGCACGAACCCCCAAGGCCAGTCTCTACCTCAGCTTCACAACCCTTCTGATCGCCTGCTCATCATCCGTGTTGATCGTCAGCACATATGCTCCAGCCGCTACGTCTCGTCCTTGAGCATCACGGCCGTCCCACTTAAAGCTGTGTGTCCCATTCTCAAATGGGTAATCCAGAAGGTAACGCACGAGTGCGCCATCGATGGAGTAGACCCGTGCCCGAACAACACTGCTTCTGGCAAGAATATATCGCGCTTCCATCCTGCCCTGAAACGGACATGGCGAGACCGACTCGATACGCAGTGTCCCTGAAACAGGCCCCCCCGGAGTCTCTCCGATCACCTGATCGGTCCATCTCCAAAGACCGTCTCTCCGGGCCGCAAGCATCTCTCCCGGTCTGGCTCTCGACAAGAAAAGCTCGCAAGGACCGAGCAATTCCGTTAAGCCATCGTTCATCGGGTCCCACGTAACCCCGCCGTCCGTTGATCGGAGAATGCCAAGATTTTCAGGGCTGGCAGGAGCGCTCGCAATGTAGATCGTTCGGGAGTCGAACAGGTCGAAGACCATCTGCCGGCCTGTCCACACATCATAGGGGAAGTCCCACAGCTCCCATGACATCCCGTCGTCAAACGATTCGGCGAATTGCGGCCACAAGCTCTGAGATGAGACGACGACGAACGCGATCCAATGATGAGGATCTGCTGGATCATTATCGAATGCGCTCACCTCGCCTTCGAGCACAAGCTCCCATGTCTCACCCCTGTCGCTGCTTCGACACAGACCCATTGGAGAGAAAAGGCACGCAAACACCATCAGCGAGTCCTCGTGGTGGTACACCACGCGATCGCAGAAAATCGGGGCCTCTGCTCCATCAATCCAGTTCCACGTCGCGCCATCGTCTGTGCTTCTCAAAAGGGCATAGCTGCCGCATGAATACGTGGCAAATATCAGGTCCTGCTCCCACGGGCTCGGCATGTATCTGGTCCAGTTGTCCATGGTCCTTTCCCATGTCTCGCCCGCGTCCCGGCTCCGCCACGGCGCGTCCCCCATGAAGATGCCCCAGAAGCCACAGAATATGGTCTCAGGATCCTTTGGATCTATGGTCACAGCGTACGTAAACGGGCCGTTGCTCTCCTCCAGAAATCGCCATGTCAATCCATTATCTGTGCTCTTATACACACCCCACTCTTCCTCAGGCACGTCCCTGTACGAGGTGCTGACGTAGACCACATGCTCGGAATCAGGCGGACAGATGACTGATTCTAGCTGAATGCCTTCCCATGCAATCCTGTGCCACTGCCACTCATCGGCCAACGTCGTGAAAACGAGTAGGCTTATCAGACCTATCACCGCATAGAATAGTGCTCTCCGCTTCATGGCGCCAACCTCCAGGTGTGAACCTCCTTGTCGCTCCTGAACCGGATGATCTTTGCCCCAGTCGGGAGTTGGTCTTGCTGTTTGACATAGGAAAGAACGCGTGCCTTGTCCCAGGCCAGTTCCGGCAGAACATAGGAACAGAGCCTCCTCCCGAGCGTAGCGAGGCGGTCCTGCTCGATCACCTCCCTTCGCATCATGAATATCTTTGCAATTGGACCGACGCAAATCATGCAGAGCACCTCCTCAGCTTCTATATTAGCTATATTAGCTACCGAACCTAAGGGCTGTCAAGGGACCGTGGCCCTCCACCGGGGGATGCGAACGTATCAAACTGTGGAGGGACATCCGCCAGCTGGCGGACAGCAGGTCCAGCGTTTGGCGCGGGATTGCAGTGGATATCCTGGGCGCTTTTGGGTTGTTGGTTCCGAAACTGCTTGATGGACTGTAGTGAGGGGCGATGTACGCATGCAGACTTGAACTTGCCTCAGCCTTCAGCGTAAATGGTGGGCAAACCAGATGGAGGCCAGCGATCCTTGCGCACTCAGTCGATCGACACCCATCCCACAGCCGAGAAAGTCCAGATTCAACTTCTGCGTCAGGCGGGACTATCCAGAAGGCTGGACCTGGCGCGCTCGTTATCTCTCACCACCATCGAAATGTCCAGAAACGCCATACGAAAGCGGTATGCCGAGATGAACGAACTGCAGGCTCTCTTGCGCTTCGTGGCATTCTGCTATGGCCCGTCCTTGGCTGAACGGCTTGAGCACTACATCAAGCGGAGAACTCCTTGAGCAAGCCGGACATCATTCTCGCTCTTGAACCTGTAGTGGAAGCCTTTGATCGCTTGGGTGTGGGGTACTTCATCGGAGGCTCAGTAGCCAGTTCAGCCCATGGCCTGCCTCGTGCGACGCTCGACGTCGACATGATCGCTGACCTGGAACCAAGCCATGTTCGGCTTCTGGTCGAGGCGCTCGAAAAGGACTACTACATCGATGCCAACATGATCCTGGACGCCATTCGACGTCTGGCCTCCTTCAACCTCATCCATCTATCGACCATGCTCAAGATCGACATCTTCGTGCTCAAGAGAGGCGCTTAGCCCGCACTTCTCACCGGCCTTCGTCGCGAAGCGGTGTAGTTGGCTGTGGCTGCAAGGCTTGTGACCGAGGACCCCGCAGGCGTATCCCCTGCGATACGTCGAGGAGTCCGAAGGAGCGTAACGCAGCAGGCAGGGCCAAATGCAGCGTTGCAGCAGATGGCCGGTGAGAAATGCGGGTTACGACCAGCAGGCTTTTCAGAGAGCTGAGAAGGGCGTTGTCGCAGGACGGGAACAAGGCCGGTCGTTCAATCTGGCCAGCGCTGAAGATATTATCCTGCACAAACTCTACTGGTATCGCATTTGGGGCGGGAATTCAGAGCGTCAATGGAACGATGTTCGGGGTGTGCTTAAGGTCCAAGGAAACGTGCTTGATCTGGAATACATGCATCGATGGTAACAGTTTAGCCGTTTTGGAGCCGGGTTTCACCTTGTGTAGCAAGGCGATTGACCTGTGCCCATTCTTTTCTGCATTGTAGCAGGCGTATTAGGCCGCCTGATTTACCAGAGGCTTGTCTCCCTGCCGGACTTGTGCGAAGGTTAGGGTTATGGCTAACGATTTGGCCGCCTGAATGACCATTCTTGATTATACCAAAAAGGTGTTGACAAGCGCCTTTTTATTT
>JAUXFG010000017.1 GCA_030620115.1 Candidatus Fermentibacterota bacterium | reverse complement strand
ATAAGCGGTTGAGCTGATGAGCAGGAAGGAGGGGGGACTGAGGGAATCGACGAGGTTCCCGATGAAGCTCCCGATGATGTTTTGGGGGAGGAGGGGAAGTTCGAGACGAAGTTTGTGGGGAGGAAGGAGGGGAGGGGAAAATCGAATTCCAGAGCGGCTATACTTCAACGCTTTCACAGTCAATTCCGCGCAGTAGGCGGGACTACGCCTCCGGGGGGCTAGGTGCCTATGGCGTGATCGACGGCTGTCCACACTTCCGGTTCGGGCCGGAAGTACAGGTCGTGGGAGGGGATCTCTTCGAGAAAGGCCACACATATCCTCATCAGACGTTCGATATGGGCGGGGTGATTCGAGAAGAATAGGGTAGTCTGCAGGAGCCGAGGAAGAGCACTACGCAAGGACAATGGGGCTGCTCGGTTGTAGGGCGCTTTGTTGAGGAAGAACAAGGCGCCGACCTCACCCGAGTCCGTGATCGTGCCTTTGGTGAATTTACCCCAGAACGGAGTACCATATACCCGATACGATCCGTCCACCCTGCGCACCATGGGCAACTCATCACAGAGCACCAGATTCTCGGTTCCCAGGTCGCTGATGGTGGTTTTTCCTGCCTCGCTCTTGCCGGTGAAAATATACGCGGTATCTCGTCTGATTTGCGCACTCGAATGGATCAAAAAGCCATCTTCATCGAGCAAACGGAGCGTCAAGAACACACGGAGAAATGAGTCAAATGTGTATTCATTGCTGACGAGGCTGACAGCCCAATTTCTTCCGTTGTCGATGGATTCAGCAAGAGTATCCCATCGACTGATCCGCAGTACCGAATCTTTGCTGGTGACCGTTGGCAGACGGATCCCTTCCTCTATGGGCTTATCCAGGATGGTGAGGTCAAGGACACTATGGTGGGAGTTCGGATCCGTAAGAAACGCAGCGTATCGCTTCAAAAGCATGTCCGCAAGATGCGGATCGGGGACCTTCACCGTGGTACCTAGCCCGCCCACCTCTATGGCAAACTCAGTCACGAAAAATCTCCTGGCGAAAAAAGCGAGCGCAACCGTTCAAGGTTCAGATGTTTCCCGTTCAAGGTTATGGGAGGTTATCAAGAGAAGCAACCCTGAACCCAGAACGTTGAACCCTGAACCTGCAAACACCCACAAATGAGCTATGTGACATTCACCACCCACGAATAGGGATCATCGTATTGCTTTGTTTGGATGCCAACCAGCCTGTCCCTCAACGCCATTGTCTTCTCTCCCGGTTTCCCATCCGAGAACTCGTGGCGCGTCCCACGATAGGTGACGCTGCCGATGGGAGTGACCACTGCCGCGGTGCCGGTGCTGAAGCACTCCACCGCCTCGGAGAGTACCTCGTTGATATCAATGTCACGCTCCTCCACTTCCCATTCGAAATGCTCCTTGGCCAGCGTGATGATGGATCGACGCGTGATTCCGGGGAGTATTGACTCGGATATCGGAGTGACCACGAGCCCTGACTTCAGTATGGCGAAGAAATTCGCCGCACCGACTTCTTCCGCAAATCGATCCTCTCTAGCATCGAGGTAGAGGACTTCGTCATACCCATTTTCTTTGGCCATCCGCAAAGGGTAAAGGCTGGCGGCATAGTTGCCGGCGCCCTTCACGTTCCCCGTGCCTCGGGGTGCGGCGCGGTGAAAATCCGTGATCAGAAGATTGATGGGCCTTACGCCACCCTTGAAGTATGGTCCGACTGGGCTTGTGAATGCGTAGAACATGTACTCCTTGGCCGGAGCCACCCCGAGCACCGGACCCCATCCAGCGAGCACAGGCCGGATGTAGAGGCTCCCCTTGTCGGCAGGCGGAATGAATTTCCTGTTCTCGATAACCAACTTCTTGATCGCATTGACAAAATCATCCACGGGGTAGGGAGGCATGAGGAATCGTTCGGCAAGCTGCTGCATTCTCTTTGCGTTGTCCTGGGGTCTGAACAGCACGATTTTCTTGTCAACGGCCCTATTCGCCTTCATGCCTTCGAAGCCACTTTGACCGTAGTTCACGACTCCTGACGCGGGGTGTATCTCCAACATCCCATAGGGTCGGAATTCGCCCGGCTGCCAATTCAGCTCGTCATCGGTTCTGGCAATGTACATTGTCTTGGTCGGAACGACCTGAAAACCAAGCTTATTCCAGTCCATTCGCACGCCTCCCTTGCAGGGTGAAGTCACCATAGATTGTACAGAATCGGCATGGAAGTGCCCTCTTATTCGGGGCTGACGCAAGGTAGTGGGGATTGAGGTGAAAGGCAAGGGCATGAGGTGGGTTAAGTGAGCAGCTGCGGGGGAGTCGACAAGAGCAAGGCTGACTTGACCCCATGATGCCGCCATATATCATGACTCGGCTAAGAGACCACTATCTGAAAGGATTCCTCCGAGCGGGGTAATCATGTCTGCAGTCAGGGTTCGCTTCGCACCGAGTCCCACAGGCAAGTTCCATGTCGGCCTTGCCAGAACCGCGCTTTTCAATTTCCTGTTTGCGCGCCACGAGGGGGGAGAATTCCTGCTCAGGATCGAAGATACTGATGCGGGACGTTCCCGAATCGAGTTCGAGAATGAGATCATGGATGTGTTGACGTGGCTGGGTATCCAATGGGACGAGACGCCCTTGCGACAGTCCGATCGACTCGAGATCTATAAGAAAGAAGCCTTTGATCTCGTTGAGACCGGCAAGGCCTATCGCTGTTTTTGTCGTCACGATATATCCGAGAAGGCGCGCAAGGCAATCCAGGAGCAGGGCGGCCAGCTTGGATGCTCGGGTGCATGCCCCGGGCTTGATCCTTCCGAGATCAGCCATAGGGTGAGCCGAGGCGATCCCTTTGTCTTGAGGCTTCTGACTCCACCCGGCGTCACCACATTTCGTGACATGGTGTTTGGCGAGATCACGGTGGATAACAGCGAGATGGGAGATTTCGTCCTATTGAGGAGTGACGGAACACCGGTCTATCATCTGGCTGTGGTAATCGACGATGAATCTATGGGAGTTACCCATGTCATACGGGGAGTGGACCACCTCAAGAATACGGCCAAGCATATTCAGCTCTACGCTGCGTTGGGTGGAAATGCCCCGGTCTATGCCCACCTGCCCATGATATTGGGCCCTGACAAGCAGAAGCTTTCGAAACGGCATAGTCTCGTGCCCGAAGGCGACCGGAGACGTGTGCTTCACTTGGTTGAGGAATACAGAGACGCGGGCTACCTTTCCGACGCATTGGTGAATTTTCTTGCGCTCCTTGGTTGGTCTCCTGGTTCCGGAGAGGAACTCCTGTCCCGGAATGAATTGGTAAAGGAGTTCATGATCGAAAGGGCAAGCAAGAAAGATGCGATCTTCGATCCAGAGAAGCTGACCTGGATGAATGGATATTATATAAGATCTCTCTCGCCAGAACGATTCTCCGAATGCTGCCTTCCTTTCTTGGAGCGCGCTGATTTGATCTCCCTGGCGAATTCGGCAGAGGTCGAGTATGCAAGGTGCGTGTTGCCTCTGATTCAGGAGCGTGCGAAGACGCTGGCCGATGCCGCTGAGCTCACGGAATACTTTTTTCTCAAAGCGCCGGTGATGGAGGAAAAGGCCGTGCGCAAGCACTTGACGCGTCCGGGGGCCGCCGATAAACTACGTCGCTTGAAATCCGTGTGGGAGAGTCTCCCTGCGTTTACTCTGGAGGCTACGGAAGAGAGTCTGAGAGGGATGGCGGAGGAAATGGGGCTTTCCCCGGGGAAATTGATTCATCCCACCAGGGTCGCAATGACGGGGCGGATGAAAGGCCCGGGGCTTTTCGAGCTTGCGGCTGCTCTTGGCAGAGAGCGAGTTTTGGAAAGGCTCGAGTGGGCCACCGCAATAGCACAGTAAAGTGGGGAGTCGTCCAATGGCAGGACATGCGGCTCTGGACCGTAGTATCGGGGTTCGAATCCCTGCTCCCCAGCCAGAGTCAATTTATTGGCGCCATCGTCTAGGGGTTAGGACGGGTGGTTCTCAGCCATCAAACCGGGGTTCGATTCCCCGTGGCGCTACCAGATGGGGAGCGATTCTGCGCCCTCCTCAGGGCTCGCCTTTCGCCGCTCGTGGAGTGAGGTAATGATGGAGCAATAGGCCGATAAGGATTGCATCGCTTCTTACGAACATCCGTCCTCCTCGCATTTCATTCCCGGAGATGAGAGGATTCCCGAGAGACATCGTCTTTGGATTCCACAATTCTCCGTAGCCTCCATGGCCGAGAGATCCCGTGCCCCTGCCCCCTGGCCTTGGTTTGATGCAGCAAGCGTCGGAGAGCAACCCCGGCATCTCTCGATAGCACCGCGTTTCATACGATAATGGTTCGTGCAATACAAGAAAGGGATGAAATTTGTCCCTCGCCAAAGAGCTGGAACGAAAATCGGTTCATGTGGCCGCAATGATCATTCCTTTGGGAGTCTATTACCTACCCGGGCGGCTCGTGATGATTCTCCTCTTGTCCGCGTGCACCACAATGCTCCTCATAGAATTCGCCAGGCTGGAAAACAAGCACGCGGCCAATGTTTTCGCGCGTTTTTTTGGGTCAGTGATCCGAGAGCACGAATCTTTCAGTTTCACTGGTTCGACATTTGTCCTCGTGGGCTCGCTGATCACCTACTACCTTTTCGAACCTCCCATTGCTGCCGCGGCACTCAGTTTCCTCATACTTGGGGATGCCGCGGCGGCCATCGTGGGGAAGACCTTTGGAACGGTGCGATTATTCGGGAAGAGCATGGAGGGTTTCGTGGCCAACGTTGGTGTTTCCTGGCTCATTGGAATCGCCTTTGTTCCTCCGAGCCTTGCCGCGTACGGTGCAGTGGCGGGGGCCATCGCTGAATTTCTGCCCATCCCCCTTGATGACAATCTGCGGATTCCGCTCATTGCCGGAACAGTCATGAAGCTTATGTCAGGATGACAAGCGAGGAGGGTAGGGACGAAGCAATCTCATTTGTCCATTGAGATCGCCGCGCGGAGTTTATGCTGAGCGAAGTCGAAGTGCTCGCGATGACCCTGGCTCATCCCCGCTATTCCGGTGCTGCCGCATCCACGCACGGAAGCAGCGTTTCCTGGAAGAGGAAGGTGGCGATCCCATCACGTTCTGATTTGTGCACAACGCGTAAGTCGCCTTCGGGCTTTCTCATGAGATAGATCTCTTGGGTGTTATCGGGGAGATCGGCGGCCACGTAGATGGTGCGGCTGGTCATGATGACACTGGCAGGTTGCAGGTTCCCGCAGCTATCGATCCATAGACAGTTCCAACCTGATCCCCGTGGGGCCGGTGCCGCAAGGATGTTGACAAGAATCGTATAATCGTTATATTTGGCAAAGTCGATAGATATGGAGAGGACTCGCCCTTCCAATACCGGCACAATGTCAATCCTTGGAGTTCTTACTCTGCCGGTCCGGAAGAGCTTGGTTTCCCAGCAACCCGAGAAGGCGTGGACAATGGAATCCGGGAGCACAGCCATCGGCTGGAGGGAGGGATTGGGGTTTGTGGATGCTGCGTGAATGGCGCCACAACCTAGCAATAACAAAAAGAGAGAGGAAAGGCGCATGGTTTCTCCTTTCATGGCAGGGATATATCGCAAGTCATATTCGGGGGCTTTCTTTGGGATTCGCCTCCGATGGGCACGGCATGCCGTGCCCCTACGTGGGGGAGACCAATTCTCCGGCAAATCTGTGCGCCAAGAATGCGAGTCCCGCGCAGTACGCGGGACTCGATGTAGCTTATTCTTGCGCGAACCCTTATGTGTCTCCTGACTTGAATCCGGGGCCAGTCACTGCCGTTCCAGTGAGGGAGCAGGGAACCACAGTTTTGCGCCGGGGTTCGAGCCATATTATACTTCTCTTTAACATAGGAACCAATGATAGACTATTCAACTGAGTGAGGTTACATAAGATGGGATTCTTTGACAAGATCACAAGAGATGCCGGCGAAGGCGCTGTCCAGAGCGAACTTATTCACCATGTATCCGATGACGAGCTCGACGAGTTGCTTGAATCATCCGATATGCCCGTGATGGTAGATTTCTGGGCGCCGTGGTGTGCACCATGTCATATGATTACGCCGGTGCTGGAGAGTATTGCCCGAGACTATGACGGCAAGGCATTGGTGGCGAAGATCAATGTTGACGATCATCAAGGTTGGGCATCGCGGCTGGGGGTACGGGGCATTCCGACCATCGCTATTTTTCGTGGCGGAAAACCGGTCAACCAATTGGTAGGCGTCCGGTCTGAGTCCGATCTGCGGAGTGCTCTCGACGATCATCTCCCCACCGCGCACTAGTCCGGACTTCTCACCAATTTTCGGCTACAGCCGCCGAGAATTCCGGGCTAACGGCTCAATAGAACAAGTCGCTCCGTTTTCTGCATCCGTGCGGCTCTGAACACGACAAGATAGATCCCAGGCTGTACTTCCCCTTGATTCCAGATGACCTCATGTTGGCCCGCATTATAGGGGGTCGGTTCGAGGATTCGAGCCCTTCTTCGTCCAAGGAGATCATAGAGGTCAATGGCAACGGCATCTCCCACAGGGAGGGAGAAGGCGAAGCGAACGGGTCCGCGAGCAGGATTGGGACTCGGAGGTGACAGTGCAAGCTCCGTGGGCTCTACGGATATGTCGGGAGGGCTTTGCACGGTAAGACTATCAGCCACCACCGCAATGACGATCTGATACGGAGACAGATCCAGGGACAGCGAATTCAATTCCTCGGTGGTGAATGAGGCGTGCCACCCCCCGAGAACATCGCTGATGATCCATTGTTGGCCGTCTTCAAAGCCCCATCGTTCGACCGGGAGACCGAGGATAATGGACTGGGTCGCGTCAGAGCAGTTGGCCGCCACGACGATTCTCTGCTCCCCTTTCTCCCGTGAGAAGCTGTATATCGTTGACGTGTTCGAATTCGGTACCCAGAAGTACGAGCCGTTGCGGAGACACGCGAAAGCATTCCTGATAATGCCGAGGGATCGGTAGAATGGTTGCAGATTGAGTGGATCACTCCAGTCGATGTAGTATCGTGATGTCATCTCTCCGACTTCCTGACCGGCATAGAGAAGGGGTAGGCCGGGTACCGTGTAGAGGAGAGCGGCAGCGAGACGCGTGCGCGCATCACCGAACTCGCCTACGAATCTCGTCTCATCATGGTTCTCGATGAAGCGCAGAGCCAACGGCCCACTCCCTGTTCCCTGAAACCCCACAAGATGTTGATGCAAGGAGAGTGGGGGCTCATTGCCCGAGAGGAGTTCCCTGATGTGGTTCCTGAAACCCCAGTCATATGCCGCATCGAACCTTCTCTGGAAGAGCGAGCCATCATCCGTGGATGCTTCGGCCAACAGGAGAAGATTGTCCTTCACTTGCTTGAGGGAATCGCGCCACGCGATCCAGAATTCGGGGTTTCGCTCCTGTATGCCCCATGCGACGTCACACCGGTAGCCGTCGATATCGTACTGTTCAATCCAATACATTGAAGCGGCCAGAAAATGGCGCCATACCTCCGGATTGGCGTAATTCAGATTTGGCAAATCCGCCCAGTAGGACTGATACGAGCCATCCGGATTCCAGAGATAGTAGTCGCGGTAGATCGAATTCTCGCCGTAGCGCACGGCATCTTTCATGAATGGATGCTGTAGGGAGGTATGGTTGATGACAAGATCGAGAATCAGCTTGATGCCGGCATCATGCGCTGCCTCGATCAGTCGTGTCAGGGCAGTGCCGCCTCCCAGGGAGGGGTTGACGCGGAAGTAATCGGTAATGGCATACCCGTGCGCTTCGGGGCCTTCGAAAATCGGCGTTAGCCAGATTGAACGAACACCCAATCCGATGATCCTGTCAATGTCATCCGTGATGGCATCCAAATCCCTGTCTCCTGAGTAGGACACGGGGTAGATCTCATATAAGATGTTGTCGCCGGCCCATGCCGGATGGTTTTCGATTGCCATATGCTGTGCGCCAGTGCTGTCCACAAGAATCGTGACCACGGCGTTTCCTACAAGATCCCCGTCGCCCACCGCAAGGCGGACCGCATACTCGCCATACGTCTCCGGTAGGGGAAATGACGCCTGAATGGATGCACTGCCGCTCAGATCGATGGCTTCAGGGTTTCCCGGTTCCTCGGTCCACATGAACGAAATGAGAGGAAGGCCCTCGGGATGAAACGAGCCTGATCCATCCAATTGTACTGCGTCCGGGCCGGCCTCGACCTGTATTCGCGCCTTGGGTGTCTTGTCGGGATGGCAGTCGTACCGTGCCCAGTGTGTGGCCGCATTTCCTTCGTCATCTACTACCGAGAGGCCCATGAAATTCGGCCCGTCAAAGAGTTGAAGCGGCACGGAAAAAGAGCCATCAACGATATCGACAGGCCATATCGAATGGCCGTGATGGAATATGCCGGAAGTGACCGTGGCGTCTGCCACAAATCCGGTGACCGTAAAATCCCTCCGGATTCGTCGAGCTCCTGCTGAATAGAAGAGCACCTCAGGGCCGGGTTCAGGCAGGCCTGCGATGCTGTCCGGGGGAAGAGACAGTATCCCTCTTCCCGGGATAACTAGCTTCACTGTGCGGGGGCCCCCGGGCATGCCGTTCCCGATCCAGCTCCCCAGTATCCTCTCCTGGGATGCTCTATCGGGGAAGAAAGCCAAATCGTAGACGTCTGGATCTTCTCGATCAGTCCAACCGCCATGTGTGGGTTCCAGCTCGAATTCACCGCCAGTATGGATGACTGAGAAGAGTGTGTAATGCCATGCCCCGGAGTAGCTGCCTAAATGCATCTCCAACTCATCCAGCGGGACGGTGACGGAGAAGCTGCCTGTTTCCTCCGGGTCTGGGTTCACGGCAACGGGCGGACCAACTCGCAGGGGATCCCAATCAAGGATGAGACGGTTGTGGAGAGAGTCATCGTAAAAGGGTGACGAGGGAGGCACGAGCCAGATGAAGGCGCCCTGGCGCACCCAAGAAGGGCCAAGAAGCTCCAAGGAACCGGGGAAGGGCGTGGGCATCCCCTCCAGGGTGGAGGCGATCAGGAGCCCCACGGCGGTATGCGGGTCCACGTGCTCCAGCTCAATCACTATCTGGATCATGGTTGGATCCAGCCTGGTGGACGTGCCCACATGAAAAGCAAGGATGTCGGCGGACTGCTCCTCAACGTCGTCCGGGTAACGGTAACGTCCGGGTCCCTTGTCATCGTCTATGGCATCGATCACGTGAAAACCGGAGCCTTCTCGATATGCGCCAAAGGAAAAAGCCGCGGTCTCCCTGCGGCCGATATCGTCAACCGCCGTGATGGCAAGGCGGTGGAGCCCTTCATCGATTGGAGGGAGTTCCACCGTGGCGAATATGGTATCACCGGAGACTTGTGTGAATGTTGCCAGGGGCGAGCCATCATATGTCGCAGTAAGCGAGTCGGGTATCAGCGGCGTACCCCAGTCGCCAGGCAGGGCCATGAACTCCGCCACGATTCCGGTTTCCCCAGGCGGGAAGATCCGACCTTGTAGCACCGCAAGGTCAACAACTCTGGGTGTACCGTCTGGATTTGCCCTGCCGAGGCTGACATACCAGTCGCCCGGATCGCGGAGCTCCAGCGAAGGGTTGTCGGGATCCGGGATCCAGATCGTGCTATTGGAAATCGTATCCATCACCGTGAACCGATATTCGAATCGGTCCCCGATCGGGAAACGTACCGTGCCGTCCCAGATTCCATCTCCGTCGTCATCGGATAAGCGTGCGGTTGCGGGATTCCACCCGTTGAAATCACCGGCGATCTGTACTCTCTCGACACCCATGAGGAGATCGAAGTTTGGGCTCAGAGTATCCAAAAGGAAGCGGACATCCATGCGGGGAGGACCCTGGATGATGGTGAACACGGATGTGTCTGAGACCGCGTCGCCAGTCATATTCCGCGCGGCGATCTGCAGAGTATGTGTGCCCAAGCTCAGGTTGGACGTTGGTTGATAGGCGAGCTGCCCTGTGAGTGAATCAAAGATCGCAAGGGCGGTCACGTCCGTGCCGTCAAACGTCATGGAGAGGCTCGCGACATCAATCCCGATCTCGACACCGGCGGCAATGTTTGCCGACAAGAGCGGCCGCTGATTCTCCACTTCGGATCCATCCATGGGGAGCAGATAGTAGATCATGGGGTCGGCGACGTTCAACACGGAGTTATTGTACGCAGATCCATCGGTGAGGGGATTCAAGGGATCAGGATACCATCCAGTGACATCGGGGTAGCTGCTGCTCACGTCAGGTTCGGTGGAAGAGAGCGATACGAACTTGTAGAAATACCTTCCCTCCTCCAGAACCATGGATCCTTGCCAGACATTGTCCCCGTCATCGTCCTCGAAGACAACGTAGTATCCATCAGGGGGAGCGCCCCACGAGGTCATGCTTCCAAGAAGCCCCACGGCCACGTCGGGCGGCTGAACTTCATAGAAAAAGCGAAAATGAACCTCGACTTCAGTTGCGTTGAGCGATGGGCAGAAGAGCAAGAAAAGGCAGAATAGTGCTGATCGCACAGTACACCTCCTTGGTGGATCGGAGACCTCTCGGTACAGGTCAGCAAGAACTACCATGATAGGGGGATAGTCAACATGCACTCAGATACGCACGGGCATAGAGTGCACACTGGGCGGGGATAGTCTGGGCGGAGAGGGGATTTTTGCTAGCGCATTGCTTGACGAGCCAGAAGAATCTGGTTTTCATCTCGCATCCTTAAGCAAGAAGAGGCAATCGTGGGAGGCTATCTACGAACCGGAGTCGGCAGTGGTGTATGAGGATCGTGATTTGGAGGAGGTTGGCAGGGCCGCCAGGGCGGGGGATCCTCAGGCGTTGGAAGAACTCTGTTCACGACTCCGCGTTAGTTTTGTGCTCCTCGCTAAACGAAGAATAGGGAACCAGGATACTGCGGAAGACCTGGCCCATGATGCGTTGGCCGTGGTGGCGGAGCGTGTGGGCGCCGTGGCGAGTAATGTGGATGTGGTTCCCTGGTGCCTGACCGTGCTCAGGAATGTGGTGGGCAACTACTACATGGCGAAGCGGCGATCGGAGCGTCTGCTACCATGGGCTCCCGGTCTTGCCGAGCGGTGGCATGGTGGGGTCACAAGAGAGAGGGAAGCCGCCAAAGAGGAGATCAGTGAAGCTCTTCCAAGGCTTGGCCCTCGTTGTCGACAGCTTCTTGAGTGGAAGCTTGCAGGCATGAGCGCCGGAGAGATGCAAGCACGGCTCGGGCTTCCAAATAAGAATGCGCTCTACATGCGATTTCATCGATGTCGCCAGGAGCTCAAGAGAGTACTCGAGGCAGAGAGAAAGGGAGAATGAACGAATTGGTTCTTGTTGAAGAGGGTGCCCCCCAAGGCTGCATAAAGCCTGAGCTTGGCAGGCTTCTTGCCGCATATGATTGGGGTATTCTTTCGGAAGACGAAGAGGCACTGTTCGAAGAACATCTTCTTCGCTGCCGCGCATGTGTCTTTGAACTCGAGTCAGTATGGAAGATCGGTGCGGCGCTCCGCGTTCCATCGCCCCAGAAACACAAGACGCATTGGCTGCCCGTGGGTGTTGCCGCTGCCGCTGCCGCTCTCCTGATCTTCTTGGAAGTCGGTATGCCTGGGCCGGGTTCCCGGGATGACGGGGCCCTGGCGCGGGATACGCTGAGAGCAACTTCGCCCAATCAGTCGACGTTTACATTTACGCTGGAGACCACGCCCCGGGAGAATTTCTCATTCCAGTTAAACGTGCCTGAGTCGAGCTAGTTCCCTCTCCTCTCGGAATCCTCCCTGTAATGACAGGTGGAGGAGATGGTCATCGCGAGCGACAGCGCGGCGATCTCAGTTGAGGGCATGAGATTGCTTCGTCGCTGCCCTCCTCGCAATGACTGAAGGTGAAGCCACGGTTCCCGAATCTCTCCACGAAATCCTGTATTCCTAATCTTGAACCATGGCGATAGGCCGAGATCGTAAATCGAGAGAATGAAACTTCCCCTCCTCTTAACTCTCTCCGTCATCGATTTGGAAGGTCATGAAGCTCACCGTGTCGGACGGTGGAGAGAGCATGACGCCCTGCACTGCTTTGACATAGTAGTATTTCCTCTCTCCTGCAATCGTGGAAGTCCAACTCGTTCCGTGGAATTCACCACTGGCATCAAGCAGAAATCCCTCGTATGGCGTGTCAGAGGAGTACACTTCGTAGGATGTCGCGCCGGTCACCGCATCCCAGGTGATGGTGACATCGCCTCCTGCCACCGAAATGTCGACATTCGAAGGAGCGGCAAGCGTAGAGATGCCAAACCAGGCAACCGCATCAGAGATGATCATGTTGATATCAGCGTCGTTGGTGAATTGGGAAATGTCAAAACTCGTGTAGAATGACTTGTAGATCAGATTGTTGAGCCATATCGCGCATTCGAATCCTTTGGCATAAGCATCACCATCAAAGGGCCCATCCTCGAACAAGAAAGATGCTTGGGAGCTGATTCCGGGATTGCTGACCTCACCTGCATACCAGCTCGGGCAATCTTGGCTGTAGAGGACATCGGGTGTATCCGCGTACACGGGCAGTTCTACGCCAGCCTCGCCAATGGGGGAGCCGGCAACGCCGATGACGCTTCCATTTTCATATTCCCATACATCCGGGCCGGCCAACCCGTCCGTTCCTCCGGGGTAGGATCCCTCGGGACGGTATCCGACGCGCATATACGCGGTAAGGAACTTCACCATGGGTTTCTCGTTGCCGTGCCCGTGCTGGAAAAAGCCAAAATCATCCGATGCCATGAACACATTCTTGGGATTCTCGTTCGTGCCCAGATCCATGAAGTTCATCAGCGCGATGGAAAGCGTATCATGCTCGGCCCCACTGCCTGCGGAATTGGCGTAGGTAAAGATGGCCTTGTAGCTCCCTGGGAAGGAGTACTGCTCATACTCCTTCCAGTTGTAGACATCATATACTACGTTTTCCGCATCCAATGCGGTGGTGTACTTCGGGAATTCGAGATTCTGATAGTCCTGACTCCCGGGATATGCCAAAAGAACATCAATGCCATCGGTCGGCAGTATCTTGAATGAATAGTATTCGCTGGGAGCATTTTCCGGCAATGTGCCTCTATTCTGTGCCGTGGAATTGTCAGTGGCGACGAAATAGTAGTATATCGTCGTGCTGATAGGAATCACAGGGAGCTCATAGTAATAGATATTGGGCTCCTCGAAATGTGAGTGGCCAACCGCAGCCCAGCCGCCTCCAGTGTTGTAATAGATGGAGTCAGATAGCACTCCCGACATATCGGATATAGTGAGGGAACACGCCGGAGTGGCGTCAAAGGTATTGCCGATCTCTTCATAGACAAAAGCAGGCGGCAGGTCATCTTCGCCCATATAGAAGCGGATGGCGAGTTCGTCTTGGAGCAGATTGCCCCATGGTTCTACCCCCACGTATTCCCCGCCTTCCACGATTTCTCTTAGATAGCAGAGGCCGATATCGGCGGTATCATTCTGGATACCAACCGTTGCACTCCGACCATTATCATGGGGGCAGACCGATCCCGTCTGTCCGATGGCCGTATTCTGATACTGGAAGATCATATCGCCATTCTCATGGAATATGACCTCGAAACAGAGGGTGGTGTCCTGAACAGTACCATAACAGAATCTGAGATTATGCCACTCCACCACGCAGTACCGATCGGGCGCCTCGCCGAATCTTTGGAAGTATACGTCGCCAACACCTTCATCTGCATACAGGTCATCCCAGTAAGCGGCCACAAGGGCGGGCATTCCCGAATATCCGGGAATGGGATACATGTAGTTGAACATGTTACCGTCGGTTTTCCACATGGGATATACTGGATGATACTCCTCATACCATGTGTTTTCGGCGAGAAGGAATTCGCCGTTGATGTCTACGTGGAAGTACGTACGATCAATTCCATAGAACGGAAAATCAAAGCCGAAATCGATGGGTTCGGAGAAGTTGTCGTCTCCGTGGAATGTGGGTACGCCGTACATTACGGCTGAAGTCCCTGTTTCCGCTATTTCAATCCAGTCGAACACCGGGCCGCCGACCTCCTCGCTGTCTATCCAACGATAACCGAATGCATCGGGTCCTCCCGTACCCTGGTGCTCGACCACTTGGGTCTCGCTGGAGAGCGTATCATTGCTCACATCCCCATCGCCGGCCAGGGCGGTGAATATGGTGACCACATAATCACCCGTCTCCGCAGGTGCCCAAGGCGCAGTAAATGTGGCCGGCGCCGTGGCGCCAACGGCGAATGTTCCTGTATGTATAATGGTGCTGCTGTAGACAGTGATGGATAATTCATCAACGATCTCACAGCTGATATCGAAATCCACTGTCACATCGGTGGCGCCATAATTCCTAATGGTCCCTGAAGGAAATATCTCTGTACCGATAAGGTGATGTTCTTCCGGTACTTCAATGGAGACCATCCCCACATCGGCTGCCTGCGACTCATGGCTTTCCAGTAGCATATCATCAAGCACCCAGGCGTCTGCATAGCCGTTTGCCGAAGTATGAACAAAGCCTATGTAGATAGTTTCTCCACCGTAGTCCGGCAGATCATTGAGCAACACCTCCGTCCAATTAATGGGTTCTCCTTCCTGCGGAACGATGAGAATCGTGTCTGTAAAAGCATCCGCAGTTGGCGTTGTCGTGGAGACTAAGACATACTCAGGACCATCGCCGAAACTCGCCCATTCAAATTTATGCCAAAAAGTGAGCTCAATATAGTTATTCAGAGGAACAGCAATGGCGGGAGTAATCAGCCATTCCTCCATGGCGTATCCTGCCTCACCGTCTTGTGAGAATGCACCGTGACTGCCTGAATGATGATGCGCGCTGGATTGCATCCATGTTTCGCCAGCTGTTTGGTCTCCAAGGTTCAGGATTGTCCAACCGGTTGGCGGGAAACTACCTTCAAACCCTTCATCCAGCAGTGTTACCGCCATCGTGATCGCTGGGACCATCAGCATGGCAAGTACTACGATGTGGATTCTTGCTTTCATTTCACTCTCCTTTGTTTTTTGTCCTTATCGTAACTTCTTAATAACCCCGTGCAATGCAGAGAAAATCCCCCTCAATCCCCCTTTGCAAAAGGGGGAGAAGGTTGGATGTACGGACTTATTGAGAAGTCCGGGTTAAGCGCTACGTGCTTCCTCCAGCATCGCCTTGACCTTCATGATCCGGGTCAGGTCGCTGCGCTCCATCTCCGAGAGGCGGAGCGTAATGTAGCGGATTGTCTCTTCGAGGTTCGGTATCAGCACGTACTCCAGGGCATTCACGCGCCTTCGAGTCTTCTCGATCTCCTCCGACAACATCTCCAGGCCCTTCTCTCGTTCCGCCAGCTCGACCATCTTCGGAAGGATGGTCTGGTACCGTTCCAGCGCGATGTCCAGCGCCCCGGTCGTGTAGGCGAAACCGTAACCAAATACGTTGCCGCTGAGCGCCACCTCGAAACTCGGTGTGCGCAGGTTCATCACCTGCACAGTCTTCGTCTCCACCGAGAGTGTGGCAGGAGAAAGGGTGAATGCGACGTCCATGACTTCCGGGGGCACGGTGGCCGAAGCGTATGAGAAACTCCAGTACGCCTCTGCCAAGGCTTTCTCAACCTCCATCCTGAGCTCCTTGGTCTGCCCAAGAAGTTCCAGGAATCGCCGCATCAGTTCGTCTTGCTTATCCTTGAGGAGCTTATGACCTCTCCGCGCCAGAGCTACTCGCTTGCGAAGCCTGAGAAGCTCCATGCGGGTAGCATTTACGTCAAGTCTCACAGGAGGGTTCTCCTATTCGGTGTTTTCCTGTTCAGCCAAGAAGTATTTTTTCAGGAACCGCTCTCGAACACGCTTCATCTCCGACCCAGGCAGCATTCTTAAGAGCTCCCACCCGAGATTCAGGGTCTCCTCAATGGTTCGATTATCCTCCTGGCCCTGCCGGATGTACCTGCCTTCGAAGACATCAGCAAATGCAAAGTATTTCCGGTCGAGATCACTGAGAGCCGCTTCTCCGAGTATGACGGCAAGCTCTTGGGCTTCCTTTCCTCGCGCATATGCGGCGAAGAGCTGGTTGAAGCCGTCTGAGTGGTCTTCCCGGGTTTTGCCCTCGCCGATTCCTTTGTCCTTCAGCCGTGAGAGCGATTGCATGACGTCAACAGGCGGATAGATCCCCTTCTTGTGCATCTGCCTGGACAAGATGACCTGCCCCTCGGTGATGTATCCCGTAAGGTCGGCGATTGGATGGGTCTTGTCGTCCTCAGGCATGGTGAGCACAGGGATCTGGGTAATCGATCCTTGCTTGCCTTTGATCTTTCCTGCGCGCTCGTAGATGGTTGCGAGGTCAGTATACAGGTAGCCAGGATACCCGCGTCGCCCAGGCACTTCTTTCCGTGCAGCGGAGATTTCCCGTAGCGCCTCACAGTAGTTGGTCATGTCGGTAAGGATCACAAGCACATGCATGCCGAGGTCATAGGCCAGGTATTCCGCGGCAGTCAATGCCATCCTGGGCGTGGATATGCGCTCGATAGCAGGATCATTGGCAAGATTCAAGAACAGCACGGCGCGTTCAATGGCCCCGGTTCGTCTGAAGTCGCTGAGGAAATAATCCGCCTCTTCGAAGGTGATGCCCATGGCCGCGAACACCACGGCGAAGCTTTCCGCTGAACCAAGGACTCGGGCCTGTCTCGCGATCTGCGCGGCCATCTGGGGATGGGGAAGCCCCGAACCCGAGAAGATCGGGAGCTTTTGGCCTCTCACTAATGTATTCAGGCCGTCGATACAAGAGAAGCCGGTCTGGATGAACTCAGACGGGTAGTCCCGCGCATAGGGATTGATGGGGCTTCCATTGATATCCAACCGTTTATCCGGTATGAGTTCGGGCCCGCCATCGATGGGCCGCCCCTGTCCGTCGAATGCTCTTCCCAGAATATCCTTGGAAACGCCGATCTCTATTCCTCTGCCCAAGAACCGTACGCGGGTATTGGGAACATCCACGCCCCACGATCCCTCGAAGAGCTGGACCAAGGCCTGATCTTTGTTCACTTCAAGAACTTTGCCTCTCCTGGTCTCTCCGTTGGGGAGCTCGATTTCCACCAATTCTTCGTACGTAACTCCTTCGACTTGCTCGACGAGCATGAGGGGACCAACAATCTCGGCAGTGGTCAGATATTCCTTGATCATGTCGTCACCTCCGCTCCCGCGGCGAGGACCCCGGTGGCTGCTTCGATAAGTCCGTCAACCTGCCCGTCGATTTCATCAATGATGCCCAAAATCCTGGACATATCTTCCTCGGGGGTGAATTTCGCCCTGGCGATAGATTCGCGGACCTTCAGGCAGAAGAGCTCAGCAGGAGCGACTCCCTTCTTCAATGCTTCTTCCATGCGTTCATGAAGATGCATGATGAGCGAGATCAGTGCTTTCTGCTTCTCAAGCGACGTATAGGTGTCTTCTTCATGGAAGGCGTTCTGGTGGAGGAAGTCTTCACGTACGGAACGGGCTGTCTCCAATATCAATCGGTCCGCCGGGGAGAGTGCCTCCACACCCACCAGGCGTGCGATTTCCTCCAGCTCCGCTTCCTTTTGCAGAAGGGCCATGGCGGTTTCTCGCATGCTGATCCAGTCCGCCCCGATTGTATCGCGCAAATAGGGGTCTATACTATCGGTGTACAGGGAATAGCTTGTCAGCCAATTGATGGCCGGGAAGTGTCGTTTGTAGGCCAGCTTGTCCTCGAGACCCCAGAATACTTTGACCACGCGGAGTGTTGCCTGCACCACAGGATCCGAGAGATCGCCACCAGGAGGAGATACGGCGCCAATGACCGAGAGAGTTCCTTCTCTGTCATCTCCTCCTAAACATGCAACCCGACCTGCGCGCTCGTAGAATTCCGCAATCCTGGTGCCCAGGTATGCTGGATACCCCTCTTCTCCCGGCATCTCCTCTAATCGTCCCGACATCTCGCGCATGGCCTCAGCCCATCGCGAAGTCGAATCAGCGAGGAGGGCCACGGAGTAACCCATATCTCTGAAATACTCCGCTATGGTGATACCGGTATACACCGAGGCCTCGCGAGCGGCCACTGGCATATTCGACGTGTTGGCGATGAGCACCGTCCGCCTGATCAAAGGCTCACCGCTCTTGGGATCCAGTAGCTCGGGGAACTCCATGAGCACGTCGGTCATCTCGTTTCCCCTCTCACCACATCCTACATAGACGATGATCTCGGCGTCAGCCCATTTGGCCAATTGGTGTTGAATCACCGTTTTCCCCGAGCCGAATGGGCCTGGGACACACCCAGTCCCCCCCTTGCCCATAGGGAAAAACGCGTCGATCACTCGTTGCCCAGTGATCAGAGGCATCAGGGGCGGGAGCTTCTTGTCATAGGGTCTATTCCTTCTGACGGGCCACCGCTGCATCATGGTCAGAGGAATGGTTTCCCCCGCAGAAGTCTTCACCTCGCCGATGGTCTGCTCGATGGTGTAGCTGCCCGCTTTCATTGAGACGAGTTCACCGGCAATGCCAGGGGGGACCATGATATGATGCATTACGAGTTTTGTCTCTTTCACGCTGCCCAGGATATCGCCGGGAACAACCTGTGTCCCCACCTCAACCGAGGGGACGAACTCCCAGACCTTGTTCCGATCGAGCGCTGGGGCGGAGACACCCCGTGTAAGGAGATCACCCACCTTTCCATAGATCACATCAAGCGGCCTTTGAATGCCGTCATAGATGGCCTCTACCAGTCCGGGGCCAAGCTCCACCGACAACGGAGCACCAGTGTTGAACACCGGCTCACCCGGCCCGAGCCCTCCCGTCTCTTCATAAACTTGGATGGAGGCTCTATCACCTCTCAGTTCAATCACTTCCCCGATGAGGCGATGTTCGCTCACCAGTACGACATCGTACATCCTTGCGTTTATGAGACCCTTGGCAACAACCAATGGGCCGGAAACCTTCTCGATTACTCCTTGTTCCATTTATGCCCCCATCCTGGCATTTGTCTTCTGGGCCGTAGGTTCATCTCTGGATAGAATATCCGCGCCCACCGCTTTCTCCACCAAGCTCCGCAGTCTACGGAGCCCGAGTCCCTGCGATCCGAGCATGGACGGCACCACCAGAACCGCAGGCGTTTGGTTGAAGCGTATGGCTTTCAGTTCTTTCTCCAAGGCTTGTGCGATCTCTTCTGTTACAAAGAGGACGGCATACCTTCTTGCAAGGCATTCGTTGAATGCACCAAGTGCTGATTCGTAGTCGGAAACGGCATATGCGGCCACTCCCAACGGGATGAACCCCGACACGGTGTCCTTGCTTCCAAGAAATGCAATTCTCTCAGACATAGAGCACCGACAGCCTTGCGATGAGTCGATCGGTCGGAATGTTATTTGTTTTTGCCACCATGATGAGACGGACCATCCGTACCTCATGCTCTCTGGCAAAGACATGCGCCAGGAGAGGTCCTGCACCGAATATCGTAAACCTGGAGGCCCGGAGGGAGTTCATGAGCAGGTTCTCGAGCTCACGATCCAGGGCTGCATACGAACCCTGGTCCTCCAGATAGAGCAGTCCTTCTCGCAGGGCCTTGGCATAGGTGGTCAAAGCCAGGGCGTCGATCACCGCGGCAGTGTTCTTTCCCAGAATGCCGGCCAATGTGTTGAATGGGATTCTCCCGTGTTCGATGAATGCGTGCTCGAGGCACGTGTAATCCGGATCCATATGATTCAATCGGACGAGGAGCTTGATATTTGCGGTGTCAGCCAAAGCACGGGCATACCATTGTTGTTCGGGCGCACCAAGAGCCAATAGCGGCGCGATCCTCGCGTCCATGGAATAGCGGTCGATGATCATTTCCACGAGCCGGGGATTGGAGGCCAGTTCGAACGATTCCATGGCAGCGGTGGCGGCATGCTCCAGGGCTGGCGAAAGGTCTCGCCATGCTCCAGATTCCACCGCGGCGGCGAGCTGATGCGAATCGAAAAGGCCATAGGGCACCAGCCCTACTGGCTCGCCCAAGCCCGACCACTTGCTCTTGAGTATGGCCTTGAGGTTATGGAAGTCGTGCACGGAGAGCACCGCATGCTCCAATGATTCATCGAGAACCAAACGGCGGAAAAGGCCGTAGGTATCTTTCAAGACGGCGGACAGCAGTGTCTCGAAGCCCGCCGCGGAGAGCCCTGGGGACATGAACTTCGCGTAGAAGGTTTCCCCCAGTTCCTGGAATGCCTCCTCTGGTGAAAAGGCGCGGGCCATTGCCTCCAGCGTCTTTCTTCGCAGCAGTGTATGCTCCAGAGCCCGAACCACCGCCACGGCATAGGTGTAGCGGGTATCATCAGGCGGGATCCACACCATGTCCAGGGCGGCAGCTCTCATGCGGCGTCAGCTCCGGGGAAGAGAATCCGCGCGGCGACGGCCCGCAGCTCCTCTTCTTTGGCCCTTCTCACGGCGGGAAGCGACGCATTGAATTCTATTTTCCCCATCTTGAGAAGAATCCCGCCACCGATGTCTCGTGTTTCGTCGGACAATGATAAACGGAGCTTCTTGCCCGAGCCCGAGAGACGCTTCTGTAATGATTCCAAATTGGTTTCGAGAAAGCGCCGGTCTGCCTGCGATACGATCATCTCGGCTTCCGTGTCAAAAGGAATTTCGGCCAGAAGCCCCGCCAAAAGGTCAAGATAGCCGGCTTCATCGCGTTGCCGGAGCTCCTCGACGGCACGATCAATAGCTGCGGTGATGCTATCCTGCTTGGCCGAGAGAATGGCCTTGTTGGCTTCTGACTCGGCCGAGGCAACGATTCGGGCTGCTGCAGCCTTCGCTTCTTCCGTTGCCTTGCCGTACGCCGATGTGCTCGCACGTTCAACCCGCGTGGAGGTCTCCCGCTTCAGCTCATCGGCCTCTTTTCTTGCCTTCGCGAGGGTCTTGTCGGCCTGTTCACGGGCTCTCTCCAGTATTCGTGAGGTGATGTCTTCAAGCGCCATCAGCGCCTAACCTACCTGAACTCCATTAGAGATCAGGAAGCTGGCCAAGAAACCAAGAACCGCATAGAATTCGACGAATACACCCAGAATGAGCGCCTTCCCCGACTCTTCCGGCCGCTTGGCAGTCATCTGGACGCCTGCCGCGCAGACCTTGCCCTGATGGATGGCACTGAGCATGCCGGCAATAGCTACCGGGAGGCTCGCGAAGAGCAGATGCCCACCCTGAGCAGTGGTCACGGCCGGGATCTCGCCTCCAATGATCTGCAGCTTCAGGAGGATCAGGAATGCGATCACAAAGCCATAGATGCCTTGAGTACCAGGCAGTGCGGTGAGAAGCATGACTTTCCCAAATTTCTCAGGGTCCTCACCGATCACTCCCGTGCTCGCCTGTCCCGCAAGTCCCACGCCAATGCTTGAGCCAATGCCCGCGAGAAATGCGGCAGCTGCGGCGCCCAACAGCGATAGAGCCAACCCGTCCATAGATTACTCCTTTCGTCCGATTGCTGACGCGAGTGGTTTCCTCGCGCACGAAGCTTCAGAATACAACTGTCTCTCCAATAATCACAAAATGGCTGATGTCAAAAGAATGGCCATGGAATCTCCCGCTCTTGAGACAGACATTTTTCCAAGAGCAACAAATCTCATTTTGCATCCACCATGGGATTCTTCGAGCCGGTGGACGAGCCCGCGTGGTGTGTGGTGATGGTGGTATAGCGGAATTTTCTGGAAAAAGGCTCGAAATGCGATCCTCCACCTTCGAAGAACTTCGTGAAGAACTCGACAAACTGAAGCCGAGCAGTATGGATAAATGCCCCGAGAGCATTTATCGCGAGATTGAAGATGTGGCCAAATATCAAGACCACGAGCATTATGAGCCATCCGATGACAGGGATTCCCTTTGTCATGGAGGCCAAGATGTTGACTACCATTGCAATTACCCCGGTGGCCAATCCCAGAGCGAAGAGCCTGGAGTAGGAGAGTATGTCTCCAAAAAAACCGGTCAGACCGTAGAGGGCATAGATGCCCGCACCGATCTTTCCCCCCACGCCTGCTGATGCAAACCCCGCCGACACGAAGATCGATGCCGCCGCAACAAGCCACGGGTAGAGTGCCGGCACACCAACAATCGTCTTGCCAAGAAAGGCGGTGAGCGGCAGGAGCACGAGCCATCCACCGTCATGGAAGAGGGCCGTTTTTCTGTCGCCTGAGCGCCATTTGATGATTCCTCCGATGAGGACGCCCACCCATACTTGAAAAAAGCCCAGGCCAAGCACGATGCCGAGAAAAAGCAGCGAATCCTCCAGCGGATTGAAAAGCTGCAGATGTTGGAAGAGAGAGGAAATCGGCTGGAGGAATTGGGGGAGCGACGCGAAATCTATTGCAAAAAAGCTGCCCATGAGCACGCCGGCGATAAAGGTCGCGATTCCGCAATAGAAGAGGAGGTTGAGGAGTCGTCTTCCCCCCTCTTCGAGCCGGAGGAACTTCAGACCCAATTTTGACAAGACCGCCAGGAGCACACCGTATCCACCTTCACCAACCGCGATGCCGAAGCTAAGCACGAAGAAGGGGGCCAAGAGGGGTGTTGGATCGATCTCCGTTGACTTGGGGAGGCCATACAGGTTGGTGACGACTTGGAACGGCCGCACCGCTGTCTTGTTGTTCAGTGCTACTGGTGGTTTTTCTTCAGGCAACGGATCTCGCGTGATCACGGCGGTCTCTGGAGAAAGGGAGCTGAGTGCTTCCTCCAGTTTCCGGATTTGTTCGGACAGACACCATCCGGAAAGTACCACGCTGTCCTTGGTTCCAGATGCCTCCGAGAGACCCTCGATACGGGCTTTGGCCTGTGCGAGAGAATCATACGCCGCCATGAGCGTGATCCGATGCTTTGCAAGCTCGGACGTCTTGGCCAGCAGTTTTTCCCGTTGTGAGGAAAGCGCACTCATCTCCTGCCCCATCCGCGCGACAATCTCTTCCACTGAACCCTGTTCCGATGGAAACGCTGCGGGCTGGAATCCCGCCTCCCGGAGAAGCCGTTCCCCATCCAGTGCTTCATCCGCCAGTTCGACCAACACGATATAGGCCCTACCACCGGACCTGCTTGTCTCCTCGATCACCCAGCCGTTACCGCCGCGGGCAAGATTCTCACGCAGCGTATCAAGAGCTGCCACGGGGACCGAACCGCCATATATCGCCGTGTGGGATGTGGGCTCCAGCTCCTCCAGAGGGATCTGAAGAGGAGCCCAGGGCTGGAGATGATAAATCGCGCTGTTCAATCGCGATGTGCGGATATCAAGCTCCGCGACTTCCTGTTCGAGATCCTTCACCTCTTCGAGAATCCGATCAACGCGATGCTCCTCCGAGAGTTCCCCGAACTGTGCCGGAGTAAGCTCGATCTTTCCTCCAAGAAATGAACTGAGCAGGCCCCCAGGGGGCACGAAGCGCCCCAGATAGGTGACGGCGCCTTCAACTTCCGCGAGTTTTTTCTCGATATCGCGTGTGTCGCTGCCGACTGGTTCTAGGAGATCACTTGTCTCGTCTTCCGACAAGGGCGAGATGTGTATCACGCCGATGTCTTGAAGCAGAACAAGCATCGTCTCATGCATTGAGCGGTGGCATACGATATGTATGCGTTTTATCGGGGCAACGGCCATCAGCCTAGCAACCCTTGCTTGATTTCCACCACCGCGGCATTCATATGACTCTCGGCTGCCTCCACGAGCTGTTGGATATGACGATCTGTTTTCGAGCGGATCTTGCTCGCCTCCTCCTCTCCCCTCATTTCAGCCTCGGAGATGAGGCGGGCACGGGCCTGGGCGGTTTCATCTTGGCTCGCCTTATCCATGGCACGGATTTCCTTGGCCGCGGCTTCCTGGATATCTCTCGCTTCCCTGCGTACCTGAGAGATCATTTCAGCTGCCTGCTCTTCGGCCTCTCGGATCTTCGCCAGCGTTTCTTGAAGCACTTCCGGCCCTCCAGTTCAAGAACTCACCACTATGTAAATGACCAAATGCCATCCACAAGAACCGCTCAGCTTGGGATAGAGATACGTTGCGGTGGCGACATTTCCCGGCTGATAGTCATGCCCACGCGCGGAAGCGTTCCGATCCCCAAGCAGTTCGATCTACAGGAATATGTAAGAGAACCCGAGACAATTATGCGGAGTGGTTCGCTTTTGCAATACTTGCGCAGTGCCTCGACCGCGCCGAACCGAGAATCCATCAAAGATGCCATGAGAGGTTAGGGGGTTGAGAGGTTAGAGTCTTGATCCGAGATATTCCCCACTGGAGGGCCATGCTCCGGTTGACGGATCTTCGATGCTCCGTCACGGCCCTATAGTGGGGGATATGAGCGTATTGTCCTATGGAGGGACGCGCTTCGTCGCGTCTACGGTATCGGCACAAATGGCGGCCATGACGGAGCATGGCCCTCCAGCGGGGAATGTGAGCGTTATTGATCTATGGAGGGACGCGCTCCGTCGCGTCCGCAGTATCCACAGGGACGCCGCCAACCGGTAGATTCGTCCCAGGAGGCTCTTGACAGTGGAACCTCAATGGCTAGCTTCAGAACTTTGCCAGTATTGTTCGGAGAGGTGGCCGAGCTGGTTGAAGGCGCTCGCCTGCTAAGCGAGTGTGGGGGTTATACCTCACCGAGGGTTCGAATCCCTCCCTCTCCGCCAGTCTTCTTTCTCCGTTGCGCGACGAATTCCCGTCTTCCCACTTCGAGCTTCGCCGTGACAAGCCCCTTTCTATCCACGGGCCCGTTGACACGAAGGGGTCGGGCACTAAATTCCGCGCAATTCTCCGTGAGCTTGACCAACGTATCCCCAATAGAAGGCGCGTGGGTTGTTGACCACGCAAAGCACGCAATACCAATGATATTGGTGCTACTGCACGATAGTAATATGGAATCTATATAATGACCGTATCGGATTTTCGACAGAGCCTGGGATTTCTTCGATCGCTTTCAAACTTCATGGCCAATGATATCGCCATTGATCTCGGTACCGCAAATACACTCATATACATGAAAGGCAGAGGAATTGTTCTCAACGAGCCCAGCGTTGTGGCCGTTGAGGCGAGGACCCGGAAGTGCTTAGCGGTGGGGAGCGAAGCAAAGCTGATGCTTGGCAAGACCCCGGCGGACATAGAAGCCATCCGTCCTATGAAGGACGGGGTGATCGCTGACTTCGAGGTGACGGAGGATATGCTGCGGACGTTCATCCTCAAAGTGCTTCATCGCCGGCGATTTATCAAACCGCGCATCATTATCTGCGTTCCCTCGGGCATTACCGAGGTGGAGAAGAGGGCGGTGAAGGATTCGGCGATGCACGCGGGATGTCGCGATCTGCATCTTATCGCTGAACCCGTTGCGGCGGCCATTGGCGTAGGGCTCCCGGTGAATGCCGCCTGCGGCAACATGGTGATTGATATCGGAGGAGGCACCACGGAGATTGCCGTCATTGCCCTTTCCGGTATCGTGACGCAGATGTCGATCAGAGTTGCGGGTGATGAAATGGATGAATCGATTGTCCAATACCTGAGGAAGAACTACAATATGGCGGTGGGAGAGCAGACGGTTGAGCATTTGAAGATGTCCGTGGGATCGGCGTACCCCATGAAAGAGGAGAAGGAAATCGAAATTTCAGGACGAGATCTGGTGGCGGGCATACCAAGGACCATCCGGGTTGGGTCTGCCGAGATTCGAGAGTCCTTGAGCGAGCCCATCTCTTCCATCGTGGAGGCAGTCCGACGTACGCTGGAAAGAACACCTCCGGAACTATCCGCGGACATTGTTGAGCGGGGTATTGTCATGACGGGGGGAGGAGCTCTGTTGAAGGGATTAGATCAGCGGCTCAGCAAAGAGACCAACCTCACGGTCACGGTGGCGGATGACCCCCTCTCTTGTGTGGTTCTCGGCTCCGGCAAAGTGCTTGATGATCCTGAGGAGTATGGCAAGGTGCTGATGGATCCACCACGCGGTTGAGTCACACGAGGGAATAATGGCGCGGAGATCGGCGCCGGCTGCGTGGTGGTTCATCCTATTCGTCTCTCTCTCTTTCTCTCTTATTGTATCTCCACTTACCTTCAAGCAGGATTTCGCTTCCCGGTTAGGTTCCGTATTCTTTTTTCCGGCTTCCAGGGCGGCGATGTTCTTGAACAACGTGACTACGCTTCTTCAGGACAACAGGGCGTTGCGAGCCATCTTGGCCTCACAGACTGTCGACCATGCCCGGTTGTTCGAACTCGAGGATCAAAACGAACGTCTCAAGCAGATGCTTGGGATGAAGGAAGTACTTCCCTTTGATCTCCGGCCGGGGCTCGTCATCGCCCATCCCGGCCACTTGGGCGGTGAGTATCTGGCCATAGATGCCGGCAGTGAGGCAGGGCTCGCGCCTGATCAAGGTGTGATTTCTATCGAAGGCCTTGTTGGTACAGTGGTAGATGTGGCGCCTGGGAATGCACAGATCAGAACCCTTCTCAGTCCGGATTCCAGAGTCAGCATCTTGGTGGCGAGAACAGGAGTCGGAGGTATTCTTCTATCGGAGAGAATGGGATGGTTTACGATTGGTGATATCCCCATCGAGGCGGACGTGGCGCGTGGCGACACCATAGTCACCAGCGGTTTGGGGGGGATCTTTCCTCCCGGTCTGAAGGTGGGAACGGTGATGAAGGTCGAGGACGACCGACGTCTCTTGGTGCATAAGGTCCGTGTTCGTCCCCTGGTTCGCTTCTCGCGGGTGCGGGAGGTATTCGCCATTGTAGGGAGGGAAGAGGCCACCAATAGAAGCAATGTGGGGGAAGGCCGTGAACGCTAGCCCGCGTTTCTCACCGTCTCTCGTAGCGAAACAGGGGGAGATGCTTCTGGCTGCAAGGCTTGCGACTGAGGACCCCGCAGGCATATCCTCTGTGATATGTCGAGGATGGCCGATGGAGCGTAACGCAGCAGACAGGACCATATCGACCGTTGCAGTAGAGAGTTGGTGAGAAATGCGGGCTAGTCGCGTCTGGATTGTTGGAGTGATTGTTGCTGCGCTGATGAACGCATTGGTCGGCAGGTGGCTCGATATCCGGGGTTGGCAGCCGGATGTGGTTCTCATCGCGCTGATCTATCTCGGCCTCACCTCCGGTGAGATTCCTCCCATCATCATGGGGTTTATAGCCGGGCTGTACCAGGATCTCTATGCCCCGGAATTGCTGGGTCATCACGCATTGGCCAAGACGTGTTCGGGGTACCTCGCGGGAGCATTTGCCGGCAGGATTCAGGTGGAACAGATCCCTATACAGGCCGCAGTGATACTCGCCATCGGACTTATCCATGAAGCGCTTCTCGCCATCACAGGAGGAGGAGGTGTAGGGGGAGTTGTGCAGAGTTTCCTGTTCAAGGGCGTACCTGTTGTGCTGTACAGCATGCTATTCGCTATCATCATGATCACTATTTTTGGCAGCTGGCTGTTGCCCGAGGATTGGGGACGTGCGGGGGTTCGCAAGCCCAGGCGAGTCAGATAGGGAGAAGCGCCAGGCGGGTGCACGGGCGCTTCTCGTATTGCTATTCCTTCTACTCAGCGGGCAGCTCTTCTACCTACAAATCCTCAAGGGAGACCATTATCTGGAGCTTGCCGACGAGAATCGAGTACGTCCATCGCTGATTCGCGCGGCCAGGGGAGTGATCTACGACCGCAATGGAAAGGTCATTGCCCGCGATAGGGCTGCGTCGAAGATCGTGCTCAATCCCGCCTACGGCGCAGACTCGACGAACGTACGGTTTCTCTCCTCTCTCCTCCGTGCGGACGAGGCAACCATATGGGAGAAGATCGACTGGGCCAAATCCAAAGGTCTTATGGCCATCATCGATCATGATGCCAGTTTCGCACAAGTCTCCCGGGTTGAGGAACAGAGGGACAAGCTCAGGGGCGTGACACGGCGGCTGAGTCTTCGCCGACGATACCTTCCAGGTGGCGCGGTGGCGCATGTAGTGGGCTATGTGGCGGAAGTCTTGGAGGCGGAGATCGGGGGTGAATACCCATATGAGCGCGGTGATCTCATCGGCCGCGCCGGTCTGGAGAGGCGATATGAATCGCTTCTCAGAGGAAAAAACGGGCTGGAATTTATCCAGGTCGATGCGGTTGGGCGCGAGCTCGGGCCTCTGCCCGAACGCTCGGCCATTCCCGCCATCCCCGGCAGGGATCTCAAAGTCACCATTGATTTGGATCTGCAGGAGCTGGCGTGGGATCTTTTGGGAAGCGATCGTGCGGGAGCCGTGGTGGCGCTGGATCCGCGCCGCGGAGATGTTCTGGCTTTGGTTTCTCGGCCGACCTTTGACCCCAACCTCCTGGTGGGCGGTGTAGGGCATGAGTTTTGGGAAGCGCTCAATTCCGATTCACTGTTCCCATTACTCAATAGGCCTATCCAATGCACATTTCCTCCAGGATCGGTGTTCAAACTAGCGGTGGCTGCCGCAGGTCTTGAAGAAGGAATCATCGTGCCTGGAAGGAAGGCGGTCACTTGCACGGGAGCGTTTCGTTTTGGAGATCGTGTGCACAAGTGCTGGAAACGACGCGGCCATGGTTCGGTTGATCTGTACAAGAGCATTGTTGAGAGCTGCGATGTATTCTACTATCAGCTTGGTCTCTCGCTGGGTTTGGAACGCATGGGATCCTGGGCACATAGACTTGGCTTTGCGGCCAAGACAGGCATCGATCTCTTCCACGAAAAGGCTGGATTGTTCCCTTCCGCGTCATGGTACAACCGGAACTATGGTCGTTATGGTTGGTCAAGAGGGGTGAACGTGAATCTCGCAATAGGGCAAGGAGAGGTTCTGGTGACACCGCTCCAAATCGCCCGATTCATCGGCGCCATTGGCAATAACGGTATCATGTTCATCCCCCACATCGGCGTGGAGAGCTTCGACAGGTCGACTGAACGACGGATGGTGTTCTGGGAACCGCAGGGCAAGAAGCTGCCTCTTTCCGAGAAGACAATTCGGTTGCTGCAGCATGCATTGCTCGGGGTCGTTGAGGATGAACACGGTACAGGGAAGCGTGCCCGGATCCCTGGTGTTCATGTTGCCGGAAAAACGGGAACCGCACAGAACCCCCACGGAGATGACCATGCCTGGTTTGTTGCCTATGCGCCGGCGGAGGATCCCGTGATCTCCGTCTGCGTCCTTGTGGAGCGCGGCGGGCATGGCGGGAGCACGGCGGCTCCTATCGCCCGCGAGATTCTCCATCTATGGTTGAAGAAGGAAGGGCTCCTCCCTGAGAGTGATGCCGTCCGGGAGACTTCCCGCGATGCGTGATCTGGATGGACCCATGATCATAGGCGTACTCCTTCTTTGCGGTATCGGGTTGATCATGGTGCATAGCACCACAGGAGGGAGTGGTTCCGACACCTCTGATCTGGTGGTCTCACAGCTCATCCGCATTGCCTTCGGGCTTGTGGCGCTGTTGTTCTTGAGCCGCCCATCATTGCGGTTCTGGCAGGTGATCGCTTATCCGGCGTATTCTGTCACCCTGATTATCCTGGCCCTTGTGCTGGCGGTGGGCGAGACGAGAGGAGGCGCCATTCGTTGGATCACGCTGGGCCCGCTACTCCTACAACCGTCGGAACTGGCCAAAGTCACCACACCTTTGGTACTGGCGGTTTTTCTTTCGGGACGCAGCCGGGAATCCACCTGGAGAATTTTGGGACTATCCGCTCTTATCGTTGGTCTCCCCCTTTTTTTCATCCTGTTTCAACCGGATTTGGGAACCGCCATGGTGCTTGCGCCTGTTGCCATAGTGATGCTTTGGTGGGCGGAAGTGCCGCTTCTCACTCTGTTCTCGTTGATGACGCCACTCCTCAGCATGATATGTGCATTCAGTCTTGTATCCTGGTCAGGATTGATGATCGTAGTCGTGGTGGTACTACGCAGGGCGGGAGCCGGTTTTTCAAGATTCGCTACGGTGATCGTTTCATGTATCGCCACCGGGCTCTTGACCCCGTATGTCTGGGAGCTCCTCGAGGAGTATCAGAAGAAAAGAATCCTTACCTTTCTCAATCCCGGATTGGACCCGCGGGGGAGTGGATGGAACGTGATCCAATCGAAGATCGCGGTGGGAAGCGGCAAGATTTTTGGAAAAGGGCTGATGCATGGCACGCAGAAAGGACTTGCGTTTCTCCCTGAGCAGCATACGGATTTCATTTTCAGTGTCATAGGCGAAGAGTTTGGTTGGGTGGGGACCCACCTCGTGCTGGGGCTCTTTTTTCTGATTCTTTGGAGGGGAATAGCGATTTCTGGAATTTGTAGGAGTCCATTTGCGCGTGTGCTCGTGTTGGGGTACACCGTGATTATCGCTGTGGAGGTGGTGGTGAATGTGGGCATGACCATCGGGTTACTCCCGGTCACCGGGTTGCCTCTTCCATTTGTCAGTTACGGAGGATCGCATATAATTGCCGCCCTGGCCATGATCGGGATCGTACAGTCCCTGAAGCGAAACTGGAAGGAGACTTCTTAAGGATGCATCCAGAGATATTTCGTATCGGCTCGCTTCCCATATACAGCTATGGATTGATGCTCGTCTTGTCTTTCGGAGTGGGCATTGTGATCGCGCAGAAACGTGCCGCGAGTCGTGGGCTCTCTCCTGACTTGGTTCTCGATGTTTCTACGGTCATCCTCATCAGCTCCATTGTGGGTTCTCGACTGCTCTACGTGCTCTTTCATGTAGATGAGTTCAAGGGCCACTGGCTGGATACTATCAACATCACCAAAGGGCTTGCAGGATTGAGCATGTTTGGGGGGATCGTGCTGGCAGTTGCCTCCACCCTCCTTTACTTGCGGAGGCGGCATGTTTCCCTCTGGGAGATGTCAGACGTTCTTGCGCCTTCCGTTGCCTTGGGTATGGGAATCACTCGGATCGGTTGTTTTCTCAATGGCTGCTGTTTTGGCCGGGCATGCGATCTTCCTTGGGCTGTTTCGTTTCCACCGGGATCGGTGGCATGGTCGGTGATGGGGAACACGCATCTCCATCCGACTCAGCTCTATGCCAGCCTGGTCGGATTTCTCATCTTTGGGCTGGTATTATTGATTGATCGGCAGAATGTCCCACCGGGAACGGTGGTGTGGAGTGTATTCGGCATGTATGGGGTTGCGCGGTTTCTGATGGATTTCCTTCGGCATTATGAGGCGAACAACTACTTTGAATTCCTGGGTGTGTCCCTGGCGAGCAGCCAGCTGTTCTCTCTGGGCTTCGTCCTGGTCTCCATTGCGTGGATTATCTACGTTCGTAACCATCCCTGAAGATCTTTGACTTCGCTTTGATACATGCCTGCCGGCAGGCAGGCGTATTTGGGGCACTGGAGTGATGGAATGGGGAGGAAGCGTTCAGCGTTCAGATGATGGATCAAGGAATGAGGAGAGATTCTTCGCTCCCGCGGGTCGCTCAGAATGACAGGGGTAGTGTACAGAAGGATGTGATCTCATGTGTCATTCTGAGGGAGCGGAGCGACCGAAGAATCTGGGTGGGGGGGAATTGCGGGTGAGGACTGCTCCGGCCCGTTCGTTCTTCACGCACTCACTGTGTGCGCTGGGTGATTTCTGCTGGCCTCCTCGTTGTCTCCTATGTGGTCAGCCTCTCGTGTCCGGCGATCAGGAGATGTGTACTGCGTGCATGGCCTCAGTCATCCCCCATGAGAGGGTCTGCAAGAAGTGTGGTTCCGTCCGATGGAGTGCCGAGAATCCTGGAAAAGGAATTCCTGGAGGCATTGCAGCGGGGCTTTGTGCCGATTGCTGGGAAGCTGAACCGCCCTTTGCACAAGCACGCTGCTATGGGCCCCACGAACCTCCACTCAGCGTGCTTATCTATCACCTGAAGTATCGGCACAAGCCGAATCTTGCGCCCTTTCTGGCTTCTCTGATGAAAGAGGTCGTGGCACAGGTTCAATGGAAGGGGATTGAGGCCGTGGTAGCAGTGCCCACGACGAGGTGGAGGGTCTGGCGGCGGGGGTACAATCAGGCCCGGCTTCTTGCCGCAGCGCTCTCACTGCAACTTGGGCTTCCGCTGATCCACCACGCCGTGACCCGGAAGGGTGGCCGATCCCAGGTCGGATTCAAGCTTCAGAAGCGCGCCGAGAATGTACGAGGAGTATTCCATGTACGAGACCACCGAGAATTCCTCCATAAGACACTGCTTCTAGTAGATGATGTGTATACCACCGGCGCGACCGCTAAAGAAATGACCAGAGTGCTCATGGCGGCCGGTGCGAGGAAGGTCTATGTATTGACCCTGCCGAGCCCCGGCCGTTTTCGACGCCGGAAAACCCAAGCGGAGATCTTGGGGCTGGCGTAGCTGAATACGTGCTATCCGGCGAGCAGTCCTTCCAAGGCCCTCTGGCTCGCGGCCCGGATATCTTCATGGATACTCTTGCCATGGGAATCCATGGTTACCACACCAGGGAAGTCCTCTACGCGGATCCTCCAGAGCGCTTCCGGAACGCCGAACTCAAGCTTGTATACTGATTCGACCTGGGTCACGGACCTGGCGATAAGCGTTGCGGCACCTCCGATGGCGTGAAGATAAATGGCGCCATGTTCCTGGCAGGCCGCCAGGGTTTTCTTTCCCATGCCCCCTTTGCCGATCACCACCCTTACGCCGAAGTGTTTGATGACATCCGCTTCATAGGGCTCTTCACGAATGCTAGTGGTTGGGCCGGCGGCCACAAATGTCCACGTCTCGTTCTCTTTCTTGACAACTGGGCCGCAGTGATAGATGGCGCCTCCGTGCAAGATCCGGCGAACAGCCTTCCCCACCTCGACCTCGCTTTCGGGAATGGGATCTTTGAGAAGCTCGTCCAGGAAATAGGTGTGCGCAGTGTCGCGTCCTGTCAGCATGACACCGGAGAGAAGTACCGGGTCGCCTACATGCAATGAACGGATCGTATTCTCATCGAGGGGCAATGTGAGCTTACGCATGATAGACAACCTCCCCGTTTTTGATGGTCATGTCGGCGCGGCGGCCGGCCCAGCAGAGATATGCAATGGATACAAAGAAGGAGGCAGGCAGACGGTGCAAGGCGCTGATCTTGACGCTCAAAATCGTGGTTTTTCCTCCGAATCCCATGGGCCCAATGCCAAGCTCGTTGGTCTCCTTCAGGAGCCGCTCCTCCAGTTCCGCCAGTTCAGGAACCGGATTCCTGTCGTTCATTGGCCTGAACAGCTGTTCTTTTGCCGACATGTAGCCCGCTCCTCGGTCGCCCCCAATGCAGATTCCAAGGATACCCGGCGCACAGCCCATACCCTGGGCGGCAAATATCGTGTCAAGCACCACCTTTCGTACGCCATCGAGATTTCGGCCGGCCTTCAGACGCGTGTCCGGAAGCTTGCATTGGGCACATACATTCTCACTACCGCCTCCCTTGAGGAGTAGCCGCACAAGAATCTCATCGGTCTCCCACTCATGGAAGTGAAATTGCGGAGCCCCAGCTCCCAGGTTATTCCCGGAATTTTTTCCCGTCAGCGAGTGCACTGCGTTGGGGCGGAGATAGGCATGCTCCGTTGCTCGTATCGTGGCACGATTGATCTGGTTGATCATGCTGGCGGTGGAGTATCCAAAGGGATAGTAGACGTGAAAGATCAGGGTGCCGGTGTCCTGGCACACGGGCGTGGAGGCTTCAGCCGCCATGGATATATTTTGGAGGATGGAGGCAAGCGATTGCTGCGCTGCGCTTCCCGATTCCTCCCTGTCGTGAGCCCGTTTGAGAGCATCCGTTACGTCTTCCGGGAGCACCGTTGAAGCCCGTCGGATGAGCTCCAATGCGGCGTCCTCCAAGTCGATGGCGCGGGGAGTCGGCATGGTTCTTCTCCTGCTTGAGATCAATGGATCTTGCCCAGCCTCCAGCGGGCTTGAACATCATGAAAGTCCGCAGGCAAGGCTATCCTTTTGCGGCTGGAAGGTCAAGCCATTATCTGAGAGCGGGCTTTCCTGAAGTACATATCCAACGAGCTGATTCCTCTGAACCCGTGAACGGTGAACCGAAACCCTTGACTGCGTAGGTTGGTATGTAGTTAGATCCGCTCACGCATCCGTAGACCTCGTATGAGATCAATAGAGATGAGGAAGTGACGTCATGAGACTTCTGGTGAGAGGGACCACACAACTGGTGACGTGCTTGGGGCCCGCGGGCCCGCGGGCAGGGGAGGATGCTCGAGATATTGGCGTGATCGAGCATGGGGCTCTCCTTATTGATGAGGGATTGATCAGCTGGGTCGGATCAGAAGAGGCGATTCCACGTGGATTGAGCCCCACCCAAGAGCTGAATGTGGAGGGCAGAGTGGTCACTCCGGGCCTGGTTGATCCGCACACACATGCCCTTTTCGCGGGAACGAGAGAGAAGGAATTCGCCCGTCGTGTCGAAGGTGCGACGTATGAAGAGATCATGGCGGAGGGAGGAGGCATCAGTGCGTCGGCGCGGATGCTTCGTGATGCCGGCGACAAGGAGATTCTGGCCCAGAGCAGGGCCAGACTTCTACGTATGCTCGCCCATGGTGTCACCTCCTGCGAGATAAAAAGCGGATATGGCCTTACTACGGAGCAGGAGGTCAGGAGTCTTCGGCTCATCGATGCCCTTTCGGAACAGATCCCGCAGGATATCATACCGACATACTTGGGCGCGCACGCCATACCTCCTGAAAGGAAAAAGAATCGCCCAGCCTTCATAGATTACATCGTGAATGAGATGACGCCTGCGGTGGCAGAGGAGGGGCTCGCCGAGTACTGCGATGTTTTCTGTGAGGAGGGCGCCTTTACGGTTGAGGAGAGCAGGAGAATCCTCCTCTCAGCGCAGCGTCTTGGAATGAAGCTCAAGATTCATGCTGATGAGCTTGCGAGCTCAGGTGGAACTCGTCTCGGGGCAGAGCTTGGTGTCGAGACCGCCGACCATCTTCTCAGGGCTTCGAAAGCGGACTTGGAAGCGTTGCGGGATGCTGGTGGAATTGGCGTCATCCTGCCGGGCACGTGCCTTGGGCTTGGGAAAACAGGCTACGCCCCGGGGAAATTGATGACGGAGATCGGCCTTCCCGTGGCCTTGGCCACGGATCTGAATCCGGGGAACTGCTTCTGCGAGAACCTTCCCCTCATGATGACTCTTGGTTGCCTCTATGCAGGATTGACCGTTGAGCAGGCGATCACTGCCGTCACCGTGAATGCCGCCTATGCTGTGGGGCTGGGGGAGCAGACGGGACAACTCGAATTAGGCTTCTGGGGGGATCTCGTGGCATGGGATGCGCAGCACTACCAGGAACTCGCGTATCACTTCGGAGTGGCCTTGGCAAACCTGGTAGTCAAACGGGGAGAGGTCGTCTACGAAACGGCGGCGCAATACCCGGTTTCCGGGAATATGATTACTCAGAAATGAATATCAATAAGCGGGTCACGAGGAATACGCGGGGCGCGAAAGGAAGCACTCTTCGTGCTGATCTCCATGTGCATAGCACGTTCTCAGATGGCGCTTTTACACCCTCGGAACTCATGGAAATGGCTGCCGAGTTGAAACTCACTGCGCTCAGCATCACGGATCACGATGCAATCGGTGGTCTTGGAGAGGGATTGCGCAAGGGCAGAGAGGTTGGAATCGAATTGGTCCCCGGCGTCGAGATCAGCGCGGGTGTTGGTTCGCATGAGGTTCACATACTCGGCTACTATTTCGATCCGGATCATGACGAACTCAATGACAAACTTCTTCACTTCCAATCGCTTCGATTGGAGCGAATTCGTCGGATGTTGGAGCAACTGGCGGGCCTTGGTATCCTCATCGACTACGACTACGTGCTTACCGTGGCGGGGGAAGGGGCGGTGGGAAGGCCGCATGTGGCCAAAGCATTGGTCGAATACGGCTATGTGGGAACCATGAGTGAGGCTTTCGACAAGCTGATTGGCGATGACAAGCCTGGATATGTGTCCCGAAACCGTACCAGTCCACAAGAGGCGATTGCTCTCATTCACCGTGCCGGTGGAGTGGCGTGCTGGGCCCATCCTGGGCTGGAGAACCATGACGAATGGTTGGATGGTTTTGTAGCACTTGGGCTTGATGGCTTGGAGATCATTCATCCCGAGCATTCTCCTGGAGACGAGGCGCGATATCGAGCCATGGCAGCTCATCGGGGGCTCTTGATCACTGGTGGGTCTGATTTCCATGGCGGCAATGGTGCCGGCGGCTCACTCCTTGGGCAGTTTGCCACTGATCCTGCCGATGTGACGCGGTTGCGGGAAGCATCCGAGATACGTCGAAACACCGCGTGAAATTCCCCGCCCTATTTGCTCTGCTGCTCGTCTTGGCGTGGCCTGGGAATTCGAATGCCATAACCAAGGATGTACCTGATTCGACCCTGGCGGTGGAGACAGCGAGGACCGATTCCTTGGGGGAGCAGGCAGCAGTAGATCCTCCACGGATTGCTCTTTTGATTCCCCTCACTGGCGCCGCTGATTCTCTTCGCCTCGACTGGTGGCCATTGCATCTTGGTCATGTTCTCGATGATCTCGGGGTGGGAGTGATGCGGCATGGGGGGCCGGCCCAGCCCTGCGTCGTGCTTGAGCCGGGGGAAATAAGCCATGTCTGGATAGGCGTGCCGTGGAATGCCTTGGGCGAGTTAGGGGGAGATGTCAGCGGGGTGCTTCCTACATCATGCGCCACGATCTATGTCGCCATGTCCCCGGGTGTTGGCGGCGGACGGCAGACGGTGGGGTTGCGACCATGGCTTGACCCGATCCAGTCTCCAGGTACGCGTTTTCAGATGCTTGGGGGGCCCCACGGCGATAGAACGTATGGGCTCTCGTTTGGGACCGGCGTCACCAGCACCATCCACTCTCTTTTTGCCTTTGCCTTCAGAGACGGAAATGGCGCGAGGACAAACAGCGATTACAGTCTCAAGCAATACGATTGGCGCCTCGATCTCAACCCTCCCCTCCTTGGGCCATGCCGCTTGCTCAGTCATTATGGGCGGATCTCCCGTGGTATGCCCGGACCTCATCCTTCCTACTGGGTAGACTTCCCGGATTCCTCGGATCCGCGATCCCCACGGTTTTGGGCACTTGATCAGGGGCACGGCGCCGCCGATGTCATGTGGGCGGAAGCCCGGGAGGAGCTCTCCACGCGACTCCTCGCCCTGCAGCTTGCTTCCACCATCAGTGGCCGTTTTCCACTCCACGCGGCGATTGTCAGGGATGAGGCGCTTTTGAATCGCTTGGCACCCATTCCCATGATTCGCAATGGCGATCCTCAACTCTTCAAAGCCGCGGGGGATCTTGCCGCTCGAAGATCGGCGCTTCTGATACGACACACACTCAAGGAAACGGAACTCGATAGCCTGTGGGCTGTCTTTTCCGTGGAACTGGTGCGACGAGATGCAGAGATAGAGTGGACCACAGCCGACTCCTCCTGGAGTGAATCGTGGGAGGAAGACGTACGGGCGCTGGATGTCGGCCTGGGCATGACCATGGCAGAGACCGAGGCTACCGCAAGCATACGACGATGTAAAGGTTCCGATCGTGTTGCATGGGGCATCAAGACAGGACGGAAATTCGGGAGATTCTTCTTGCAGGCCGGAGGGCAGCAAAGCTGGGATGAGAGAAGGCTTGAGGACATATGGAGATGGCAGACCGGCGGCGGTGATGAGCCGCCGGCCTACAGAGGACGATTTGGCTCAGTATGGTTTTCGTCGGCTTGGGCCTTCAGCAGTGGTACGATCGAGCTGGAGGCTTGTCATGGGTTCGGGAGCAATGTATGGGGCTGGAGCTATGCCGACACACTCCCCGCCGGTGTGCACGTGATGTGGGGCCCCTCTCATCCGTCGAGCCATGGAGGGTCTTTGCGCGCGGGATTTTCACCAATTAACTGGCTGGAGGTCGATGCTGAACTGAAATATCTTCCGTGGAGGGCGAGTGAGCACCACATGCCGGGTTGGCCCGATCTTTCCATGAGGTGTGACGTGGCCTTTGATCTCCCAATCGGCACAAGAGCTCACCCCAAAGCCGGTCTCAGGGCACGATATGCGGGGCCGCGCTATTGGGGCGAACACGAGACGTTGGAAGTGGACGAGTATTTGGTTTTTGATGGGTGGATGGCAGTTGCCATAGGCGATTTTACTCTGTTGATCCTTGGCGAGAACCTGAGCAGTGGGGATTTTCAGGAGGTTCTCGGATATCCCGCCATGGGCAGGAACCTTGAAATCGGCTTCCACTGGCGATTCTGGGATTAGGGCTCGCCCAGAGATAACTCCTCATTCTGACATCCCATCTTCATTACGCCGTCGGTGAGATTACACCGCTTTCTCTTTGGAGTGCGGTAGCCATGCTACCGCTTTTCCCGAGTTCCGCGTGCTGCGCGGGGTTGCCCATCGAACAGTCTGCAATGACTGACGCCATGCCGGGAGTCATTGCGAGCACTTCGACTTCGCTCCCTCCGGGGCGTAGGCCCTACGGGCCGGAGGCAGCATAAACTCCGCGCGGCGATCTCAATGGGCGGATGAGATTGCTTCGTCGCTATCCTCCTCGCAATGACAGGT
>JAUXFG010000169.1 GCA_030620115.1 Candidatus Fermentibacterota bacterium | reverse complement strand
CGCTGGTCATATTGGTTGCATTATGCCACGAGGACCAAGACTTGATACCACGGACGCGTTGCATCACGTAATGGTGCGTGGGATTGAGCAGTGCAAGATCTTCCGGTCCAACAAGGACCGCGAGGACCTTCTGAATCGATTGGCCGACATTGTTGTTTCTTCGGGGTAAGTTCTGGGGTCAGATCTTTGATGTTTAATATTCGGAGAGAGAAATACAACATCAAAGATTCGGAACATTGCCGTGAGTTGATGTTTGTGGGATGCTGCGGGGGTCATACTTGAATAGTTGGTTTTGTCTTGGATATAGACAACCCGCATGAGCAGGCATTTGGGAGACGTCACCAAATGAATAGATATCCAATCGTGGGTTGACTCGATATCTTCGCCTTCTTCCATCTGTAGGTTTTCCTGCTTGTTTGACAAGTCAGCTCAAATGACCGTTTATGATGCATGACAACGTCATTTTTTGCGCCGACTGCTGCACGCAATGGGCGGAGAGTGTGAATGAAGGACTCATCAGAAAGGTACATATGATGAGACACGAAGACTGACGAAACGTATGGCTACAAAGGAAGCATAAGGAGGATGATCGTGGTGAAGATCAAGAAGGCAGAAATCATTCCTGTTTGTCCACACTGCGAACGGGAGGTGGAACATCTGATCCAAGTCAAGCGAGGATGGTTCAAGACCAATAGGGTATTCTGTTGTCCGCATTGCCGTAAGATCGTCGGAATGACGGCAGGCGAGATGTAGATCCCTATCGGGTCAATTCAGCGGATCTGCTCCGGTAGTGGGAAATAGGGGACGTTGCTGAAATTAGGACTTCTTTCTGTGGGTAGGAGCGCAGATACAGGCCGTTAGCAAGCAACTTCAGAGGCAAGTGAATTTTAGGGGACGATGGTACCGAAGTTACTTGACGACTTCTCAAGAGAAGATAATCTGCGTGAATTATGCCAAGAGGACCACGTTTAGACTGCCCCGGAACACTCAACCATGATAGGAGCAGCTCGCAGAGATGTCGCTCAGATTGCCGTAAAGAAGCTTGGAATGAGCGCAGCTGAAGTGGCACGGCATGCCGTGCCACTTCATGGGGGAGAGCAATTCTGCGGCAGATCTGTGCGCCATAACTGCGAACTCATTTTTGCTCGCGCGAACCTTGAGCCTTCTGCGTCAATCCTTCTATGGAGATACCACGTACGCTCGTACTGTGGTGTGCTCTGCTTCTGGTTCTTGCTCACGAAGCCAGGCGATCCCGTTCGGTCCGACTTCTACCTCTTCCGCATGCCGGGCGTCAGTCACATAGACTCGCAAGGTACATTCGGGCTGCTCAGCACAAAGATCGGACAGGTCGAGTCTGTACTCGCGCCGGACACCGCGCTCAATAAGTTCTATGCGGAGTGTACGTCCCTCAGGTGAAGAGAGTTCGAGTGTGCTCTCGGCAACCAAATGATCACGCCATTTTCGGGGTTCGAGCTGGAAGGTCGCATCGGGCATCTTGAGTTCGAGACTGGTTTCATCCGGGCGGAGCAGAGGAGCTTTGCCGAGCGGGAATACGCCATACTCGTCGGCAAGGCCTTCGGCTTTGAAGCCGGCTTGGGGATTGTGTATCCGGACGAGAGCCTTTCGAACGAATTCCATGTCTTCAGCGATAAGGAATACAGAGACCTCCTCCGTTCTCTCATCACGAAGAAACTTGCCCAGAATCGAACCATCCTCATTCGTAAACGTCACCAGCGGCGGGACCTCGTTTTCAATGCTGGCGGCTGCCAGTGCGTGGCCTGTGTCATCCTGATGATTGAGCAGAGGCCGTGGGAAGAGGGGGATCACTTTTCCCGCATTGATGGAATCCCCAGATTCAGCATCGAACTTGTTCAGCGCTGCTTCGATACGGCGCCACGCGCGGGGTAGGGATACAGGGATACATGCTTCATCGGGCACTGGTCCCATGCGCACCACTTCGACCAGAGTTCGTCTGCATTCGGAGCAGTCGATGAAGTGACATTCCAATGCCGACCTCTCCTCTGAGGGAAGGATTCCGGCCATGTACGATGCCAACTCGAACTCATCCGGGCAGTCTGTTCTTCTCATATTACTCATGGCCTACTCCGTGAGAGGAAGGCTGTTCCTGTCTCGTGACTTCCCCGTCGCCATCTGTGGGCGGCTCCTGACCTCGACTGGCTGCGTCCGGTGGGCACGGCATGCCATGCCCTTACACTGGATGGCGGAATATGAGGCAAACGGCCTCCAGGACTGCCATGCTATTCTTGCGCGGCCCCTCAGTACAGCGAACATTGCATCCGGATCGATGATGCGGGCGAGACCTTCCTCCATATTAGGAACGCTCTTGCGACCCGTTTTGTTTCAATTCCCGCTTCAGTTTCCCTTTTGCACGTGCTATGAGCGAGGCGACGCCTCCTGTAGTCACACCTGCGAGGCTGGCTATTTCCTTGTACTTGAGGCCCTCGAAATAGTAGAGACGCGTGAAATAGCGTTCCCGTGGCGTGAGCGATAGCAAGGCCCGTTCAACCTCACGACTGTCGCTGATCTCATTCACCAATCTATCGGTTGCGCCTTGCTGCCCGACTCCGGAATTAGCGGCAAGTTGGTGAAGATGGGGGATAGTCTCTAGAGGAGTGATCTTACCCTTCTCCCGTCTCAGATGATCGAAGTACAGATTTCTGGCGATGGTGACGAGCCACCAACGAAGGTGCTTCTCGCTCTCGAAAGTGGCGAGTTGCAGTCTCCGGGCTCCGTTCTCCATGATTCTCAGAAAAACGTCGGCTACCACATCTTCTGCCAACTCATGGAAAGCTCCAAGGCGACGGAGCGCATGGTAGAGGAAGATTGCATAGCATTGGAATAACTCATGCCATGCATCGGGATCACCCGTGATGCACGATTCGAGTACGCTCTCCATGTTCCTTTCCAAGGGATGAAACCCCACGACGCCACCCTCCAGGATCGGCTGCGAAACCAGACTAGGCCAGAAGAATACGCATTGCCCAGCAGCGAAGCAAGACGCGAGCGAAGCTTCTGCATTCTGGGCCGCAGATGATGGCCTATGTACCAAAGCCGTGGTTTCTCGATGAGTCCGTGTGCCCGAAGGGGCTTGACATACCAGCCCAGGGGAGGCCCGATAGGGCGTAACCCTGGGGCCATCGCGAGCACTTCGACTTCGCTCAGCATAAACTCCGCGCGGCGATCTCGATGGGTGGATGAGATTGCTTCGTCGCTTCCCTCCTCGCAATGACTGAGGGTGGGGCCACGGTTCCGGGATCTCTCTACGGGATACTGTATTCCTATCGTGAGCCGTAGCGCTAGGCCGAGATCGCAAAACGAGAGAATGAAACATCCCCAGATTCGGATCAATTGTTGCGAATGCAGCAGACATTGAGGGGAGGACACATCCTCGGTGATATGTGTGTTTGAAAGCCAGTTTTGCAGCAGGGGGAGAAGGTTGGATGCAGGGATTATTGATACAATGAGAAAAGTCTAGTAAATCCATGGATTTACTAGACTTTTCTCATTGGCATGTGCTCGACGCCTCACCGTGCGGGCCTTCCAGGATGATATCTACCCGATGCTCCGCGTCGAGTGTGTGGACGGAACCGATTTCGAAGAAGGCACGGCGGCGCCTAACACTTGTCGTTGAGACCAGGGTTCAGCACAAATCCTTCCTTGAGTGCGGCGGCCTTCAACCGCTGGTCAAAGCACATGAGGGGCAATCTCTCGGGCTTCTCCTGGCAGGCGACCAGGGCTGCGCCGATTTGACATGCATCAGCGGCACGAAGCGGGTGGACCTCAAGAAGCCGACACGTTCTATTCCTGACAGTTCCGATCGCCATGATCTCGTAGGCCCCATCCAGAATCGTTGTCAGACGGGCTTTGGCGTGGCGGAAATCGGATTCGGGCAAGCCACCTTCTTTGACACGGCGACACAGCGCACTCATTGCTTCGACCTTGGTCAAGCACCAAACCAGTATTTCTTGGTCTTCAGCCAAAAGCCTTATACAGTAATCTGTTTCGTTCTCGTTTACAATGAGGGGAACAAGCGCGGAGGTATCCCAGAATCTCATCTTCCGCTCTCTCTCTCTTCCAAGAGGGCCTCGAGGACCTTGCTCGTTTTCTTCTCACTTGGGATTCCATTTCGGCGGAAGATATCCGCAGGGAAACCCGTCCTTCTTGGAGATGTCACGATGCCCAACTGAATCATTTCTTGAATCCAAGAAGCCCGCTTTTCATCCGAGGCGAGCTGCGACACGTGAATGAGGCGCGCGACGGGTGTTTTCCTGTCCAGAATTTGGATTTCTTCTCCACCCCGAGCGAGGCGGAGATAGTGGCTGAGCCGATTCTTCATCTCGGATACGTTGACCTGGATCATTCAACACTTCTTTATGGGGTTATGAGCTCCCAAGGATTCGCGCAGGAATAACTTCACATTTTGACATCCCATCTTCACCCCATCTATTGGCCTCGCCTCGATCGCGAAATTCTCTACGTAGCTTGGGCTACGCCTCCGGTTTCGCTCCCTCGGGGAGACCAATCCTGCGGCAAATCTGTGCGCCAAAAACGCAAACCTATTCCTGCGCGAACCCTAAGATATAGCTATAATAGCCAGATTTGAAGTGCTTGTCAAGCGACGCAACGAGATCAGTCGAGGGCCGCAAGCCTCACAGTCAGAATCATCTGGGCGGTTTCGTTTCGAAACCCGGGGAGAAGTCCGGGTTATGCTCGGGGATTTTGGGGAAGCTGATGAGCTGATGAGCGGGAATGGGGGGATGGGAAGGAGAGAGCGTTCAGCGTTCAGCGTTGAGATGATGGAGCAAGAGACGGGAATGGAGGAATGGAGGAATGGGGGGATGGGAAGGAGAGAGCGTTCAGCATGCGGCGTTCAGATGACAGACCAAGGAGGAAGAGGCGGGGAAAGATCCGGAATCTGAGTGGAGCAGGTGATGAGGACGGATTTATCCTTGGCATGCACGCCGGCACGGCATACGTTCAGAGGCCTGTTATGGGTATTGGTACACATGATGAGCTGATCGCTTGGAGAAGTGGATTTCTGGTGGATTATTCCGATGAGTGATACCTTGGGGCTCAAAGAGCCGATCGTCATTCTGGGTGGTGGCATTGCCGGGCTTGCTGTTGCTCATTACCTCAAAGAGGCTGGGTACACGGCAACGGTGTTCGAGGCCGCGGAGGTGCCGGGTGGCGTCACCCGGAGTTTTCGTTGGCATGGCTTTACATGTGACGTGGCGTGCCACCGCTTCTTCTCGCCACATCCAGGGATTCTGAACGAAGTCAAGAAGGTGGCGCCGCTCTTCAAGACAATACGAAGATCTCAGATCATGCTGCGGGGGCGTGTTCTCAAGGATCCGATCAGTCCCCCTGAGCTGGTGATGCGGATGCCTCCCGCCCTCTCGGCTCGACTCGTTTCAGGCTACTTATTCCATAGGCGTGTGCCCGATACGAACTTCGATAACTATGTCCATAATCGCTATGGCCCCGGGTTGAATGATCTGTTCTTCAAGCCATATACGGAGAAGATGTTCGGCATACCGGCCCGGGAAGTGTCTACAGAATGGGGGGAACAGAAGGTTCGGGTCAGTGGTCTTATCGATGTCATCAAGCAGAATACCAAGATCTATTTCCGCTATTTCCATTACCCTCCTTCCGGAGGATTCGGCACCATTGCAGAGGGGCTCCACGCATGCATCGGCGATCAGCTTCATCTGAACTCCAGGATCGTAGGTATTGGTCACAATGGAGAGAGGATTACGGCTGTCCACGTGGATCAAGAGGGCAAAGAGATGGAGATCGTACCGGGAACGGTCATCTCCACATTGCCCATCACCAACCTGGGAACATTTCTTGATTATGAAGTGCCATTGAGCTTTCGACCGATTCAGATCGCCTATCTTCTCATAGGCAAGGAGAGGGTCACCCGCAATCATTGGGTGTACTTTGGAGATGCCGATATCCACATCAATAGGTTAGGGGAGTTCAAGAACTTCGTTTCTGATGGGGTCCCCACGGGAAAGACCGTTCTGGCTGCTGAGATCACCATGGAGACGGGCGACGCGATCCGAGAGGCCATTGCGGGGTGTGAGCGGTATGGTCTGATTCGGGCTGATGATGTTTTGGACGCCATGGTGGTCCGTGAGAAATATGCGTACCCTATCTATGAGGGCGGCTATATGGACCGGTTGGCATCGGCGAAGTCCCACTTCGCTCGGTTCAAAAATCTTTTTCTCGTGGGCAGAAGCGCCCTCTTCCATCACGCGGAGATCGATGACAACTTCCTTGGGGCAAAGCAGCTCGTTGAGCAGCTTCTTGAGCGCACATAGAGCCGCCAAAACCTCAAGCATTGTTGTGCTTGTGGTGGTCCTCGGTATACTCCTAAGGCTCATGCTTTTCGCGGCGAATCGTCCGGACGATGCCTACGACGACCACTGGACTCCCATTGAAACCGTGCTCAAAGGGGGGCCCGCCATTCCACGCGTAGAAACGTGCTGGGAATGTGGCCAGCCACCGCAATTCACCTTGATTGGAACACAGGTCTACAGGATTACCAGGTCGTGGGTGGATCCAGGCCCCGAGCTCTATTCCATGCGGATGTTGAAGGTTCTCCAGGGGCTTGCATTTCTCTTTGGAGCGTTGACTGTTGTTCTGTTTGCCCGTGTCGCCACCCGGCTGAGCCTTGGCGCGGTGGGCAAGATCTCGGCAGTGGCTTTGGTGGCACTGCTGCCGAGACACATCTATCTCTCCGCCATGCTCGCCAACGACACATTGGCGGTACTCATAGTGACGTTAGCGCTCTATGTGCTGCTGAGGTCTCCATTGGGCCGTTGCCCCACGCTCCCCCGGGTGGGAGTGCTTGGTCTGCTTACTGGTCTGGCTGCTTTCTCCAAGGGAACGGCCCTTGTACTGGCTCCTGCCGTTGGAGCGTGGATATTGTGGTGGGTTGTCAGAGAACGGCGCCCCCTTCTCTTCATGCAACAGGCGGCGGTTTTCGGTCTCGCTTTTGTGGTGGCAGGTGGTTGGATCTATCCATGGCGCTGGATTGAATACGGCGATCCCTTTATCAAGAATATGGAGTTTTTCGGGCTGGAACAAGAGCCTGGGTACATGGGGTTGGTAAGTTTTCTTCCCCGACCGATTTCGTTGATGCGAATACCATTCCTGGATCAGGTCACGGCAACGTCGCTGCCTACCCAGGTATATGCCCGACTGTGGTTCGATTATGAGATGTGGGTGGCAGGAAATGCCAACCGCGCAGAGGCTGTTGTCTGGGCCCGCGGTATGTATATCCTGGGACTCGTACCAACGGTGTTGATGCTGTGGGGCTTCGTGGTCATGGCGGGCCGCGCTGTCCGGGAGCCCAGGTATCTTGCCTTCTGTCTTTTGTTGCTGCTCAGCCTGGTGCTTGTGGTTTCCCACTCCATGCACTACAGGGTCTATAGTTCCATGAAAGCCACCTACATGCTGCCGGGGATTGCGGCGCTTGGGCTCGCCTTCGGCCTGGGAATGGAGCGTGCCATGGCCCTACGATCACGCGGTGTGCGCTTGGGGATTGCGGTGGCGTGCGTGCTCTGCGGTCTAGGCATCGTAGGGCAGATGATCTGGGTGGCGGCATCGGGGCCCGGGCACCCGGGGCTCTGAGGATGGGGAATGGGAACCACAGATTACACAGATTGGGGAGGTTGGATTATAGAGATTGGGGAACCACAGATTACACAGATTGGGGAGGTTGGATTATAGAGATTGGG
>JAUXFG010000234.1 GCA_030620115.1 Candidatus Fermentibacterota bacterium | reverse complement strand
GGTAGCGACGAAGCAATCTCATCCGCCCATCGAGATCGCCGCGCGGAGTTTATGCTGCCTCCGGCCCGTAGGGCCTGCCCCCCGGAGGGAGCGAAGTCGAAGTGCTCGCGATGACCGCGGGCCTCAGTCGTTGCAATCAACGAATATTCGTACGCCGCAGTCATGCGCTCTTGGTTCCAGCACCAGAGCCGGAAAACACCGCCACATGCGCTATCGGCCAGATGGTTGGTGAGAAGTGCAAATCGGGAGCATTGACGAAGAGGGATCTTCCTTCTTCTTCTCCATGGTGCTGCGTATCCTTGCATGCGTATCCTTTCGAAAGTAACAACAGTCATGACAGAGCCAGGCCCCGCACCGCAAACTCTATATGGACGCGCCCTTGGGATGATTCAGGGATCGAGGTTTCATCCGGCGACTCTTCTACCCTTTTCGCCGCACACATCAACGGGTATCTTGGTCGCCAATCATTTTTGCTAATTGGTGCAGCTGGAACCGCCCTCCCTGAGGGATAAGAAGGAGACTCTATGAGCCGTGGCAGCACGGGGAAAAAGATGAGAAGCTTCATCACCACACTGCTGAAGGTGGCGATCACTATCCTCGCTTTCTATGTGCTTTTGAACCACAAAATTGCAGACGAAGGCCATATGCGCCTGCTCATGCCAGGCAACGTCACGGAGACGTTTCTCGTGGGCGAGAGCCTGCCACTCGCTCAAGGAGAAGGAGTGGTCTCTTCCTCCAAAGAACTGCTCGTGGATGGAGAACCATTGCATGTCAAACCAGGAGATCACATCGAGCTTTCGGACGGCGCAGAGGCACAAGTCCTTCCCGAGGTCAAGATCACCACATTTCGGGCAATCAAGGCTTATCTCCCGAAGATCGAAGCCCGTTCGTTCTGGATCTTTCTCCTCATTGCTGCAGTACTCAAGGCATTCGGGATCGCAGCGAGTATGCTCAGGTGGCATCTCCTTCTCATCGGGCAGGGCATCCGATTCCCCTTTGGCCACCTTGCCGGTACATTCCTGATCGGCCGATTCCTGGGTACATTCCTTCCCTCAACCTTCGGCCTTGACGGCTATACCCTCTACGATGCCGCGCGCTACAGCAAGCGCACCTTGGAGGTGGCTGCGGCCAAATTGATCGAGAAGGTCATGGGCGTCATCGGCATATTCTTGACTTTCCTCGTGACACTCCCATTGGGCTACGCGGTTTTCGCCCATAATCTCGGGGCAAATGCCGCCAAAGTCACCGCGGTTACCGTGGCCATTTCTTTGGGCTCGACGGGGATTTTCTTTCTCATTCTCATGAAGCCAGGTCTCATTGACCCTCTCCTCAATCTTCTCCCTGCAAAAGGCAAGCCTTTCGAGCTGCTTCGAAAGGTGAGGACTGCCGCAGGGGCATACGAGACACATAAGGGGCTCTTGCTCACGGCCTCGGGCTGCAGCTTCCTCGTACACTTCCTCACGGCGGTGATGTACTACTTCACCGCCAAGGCGATTGGCGCTATCGGCGCTGATGTGTGGGAGGTGAGTTTTGCGAGTTCCATCCAGATCTTCGCCACCGTAATTAGCCCCTTCACCATTGCAGGAGAGGGTGTGCGCGAGATAGTCACCTACATCCTCCTCGGCGGCATGATGGGCGGCGAGGCAACAATCCTGTTCAGTGCGTTGGGCTTCTGGGCAGCGGAAGCCCTTACGCTGGCAGGTGGAGTGATCTGGCTGGCGCGGCGAAGGGGATACCATCCCCGCTATACCTTAGTCCATGGAGAACAGGTGGAGTTGGATGCGCCTGAGGAAAAACCAGCTGAGGAGGCATCCGCGGATAGAGGGAGCCGATTCCTGAATTGGCGACGCGTCTTCAGCGGGGTCATGGGTGGGCTCTACGGCGGAGCCTTGGTTGGCCTTCTTGAAGCATTGCTTGTCATGAACCTTGCTGACTTGGAGGAGCTATGGGTCTTGCCGTACGCCGTGCTCTTGTACGGGATCGTCGGTGCAGTGATGGGTGGAGCAATCGGGCTACTTATCCAGCCCGTGGCCCATCTATTGGGACGGCATGAGGTTCGAGGCAATACCTTCGCCATCGCTATGGCAGTGGTCTTTTCCATATGGGCAGCCGTGGTCACACGATTCAGACTCATCAGAGATCTCTTCAGAGAGAGACCTCCTCAGGGCATGATCCTTCCCTTGGCTGTCCTTGTTGCAGCCATCATTGTCGGCCTCCTTCTCTTCCTCTGGGTAAGGAGGCTCTCAACCAAGGGACGCCTATTGGCGCCACTGAGACAACCCATCTCGGGCCCCCTCATCTACGCAGGAATAGTGGGAGTTCTCCTCCTCATTGGATGGTGGACCAGAAGCGAAATCCAGACCGACTTCATCTCTTCCCCTCAATACGCGGAGCGACAACGCAAACCGAATGTCTTGCTCATCATCGTGGATACGGTGCGGGCCGACAGACTGGGCTGCTATGGCTATCATAGGAACATCAGCCCAGGCCTTGACTCACTTGCCACCCATGGAATCGTCTTCGAGCACCCGATTGCCCAGGCGTCGTGGACACGCCCTTCCATCGCCACGGTTCTCTCGGGATTGTATCCATCTACCCATAGGGCAATTAGCAAGGTCAGCATGCTCCCCGGAGATGTCGTCACCCTTGCTGAGGCCTTCCGGGCGGGGGGCTACTACACCGTCGGCTATGCCAATAACATCAACATCGCACCAATGTTCGGCTTTGGCCAGGGTTTTATTGAGTACTACCATCTTTCTCCTGAGTACTTTTTCGGCGCCAGCGAATCAGCCGCCAAATTAAGCCTGTACGATATCATGCGCCTGATACGCGAGAGATTCATCTCGAAGGCAAAGCACGTTGATCATTACTACAGAGATGCCGCGTATGTGTCCGCAAAAGCAAAAGAATGGCTTCGCGAAAAGAAACCCAGGCCATTCTTCATGTTTCTTCATTACATGGACCCCCATGATCCCTACTTCGTCCATCCTTACAACGGGGAGGGCTATGCCCGGGTGTCGATGCCGAATCCGCCCCTGGAAATGGCCCAGGAGCTCTCGGATGTCTATGATCAGGAGATAGCTTTCTGGGATTCTCACTTCTCTGATCTCTTGGCCTCGATGCGAGCAAACGGGCTGTTCGATAATACGATAATCGTGGTCACCTCAGACCATGGTGAGGAGTTTGCCGAACATGGGGGCTGGTGGCACGGGACCACGTTGTACGACGAACAAATCCGCGTGCCACTCGTCGTATGTTTGCCCGACTCTGCTATGGCTGGTAGCCGAATTGCCAATCAGGTGCGGCTTCTGGATATCGCCCCCACTCTCCTTTCCAGATGCGGTCTACCGGTGCCGCCAACGATGCAGGGTTCTTCCCTCCACTGGGAGGAGCCTGAGTTCGAGGGTATAAAGCACGCTTACGCGGAAGAAGATTTCGAGGGGAATCTGCTGAAATCCATCAGGAGCTTAGACTGGAAACTCGTTCAGGCCAATAGGGGAAACCGGAGAGGATTGGCTGCACTCGAACTGTTCGGCTTGAACACGGATCCCAAAGAAAGAACCAATCTCATCGACGAGAACCAGGATGAAGTGAGGCAACTGCAGACACTCATCGATGACTACTCCCGTCAAGCCATGGAGGCTGCAGTACAAGAAGAGCACGTCGACCTTGACGGAACGACAAGGGATCAACTCGAGGCGCTGGGCTACATGGAGTAGTAAGGGCTCGCCCAAGAATAAGTTCGCAGTTCCGGCACACAGATTTGCCACAGAATTTGTCTCCCCGAGGGAGCGAAACCGGCTTGCCACGGCGGCTTGTCATGGCGTTGTCATACATAGACGGAAGCCTTGGCCTAGACGGGAGGCATAGTCAAAGCTACGTCGAGGATTACGCGATCGAGGCGAGGCAAACAGATGCGGTGAAGAAGGGATGCAAGAATGTGAAGTTATTTCTGTGCGAACCCCAAATACGCGAACGTGGAAAATGCGTAACATCTGAATAAGTCCGTGCATCCGACATCCTCCCCCTTTGGCAAAGGGGGATTGAGGGGGATTTTTCCAATATCGCGCGGACTTATTGAGAAACCATGCAAGTCCGGGTTATGCCTTCCCCAACCACATCTCGAACACTTCACGACCAGTAGGCTCGAACCCCTTCTCTTCAGCCAAGAGCAGGAGATTGCGTTTGTTCTTGGAAGGCATGATGACCAATTCGGTAGCACCCTTGGATTTCGCGAACTCCTCCATCCCTTGCATAAGGGCTTTCAGCACGGGACCTCCTCTGAATGGACGCGATACATATACTTCCTGTATGACGAACATTGCTCCCTTCAGCCAGGGGCTGACACAGAATGCCCCTGCAGCGTATCCAACCGGGAATCTTCCTTCCCTTGCAACAATAATGCACAGTTTCCCCTCTCTCCTGCCCATGAGCTCGCGAACCCGACTCGATAGATCCTCATGTGATATTGCACGGCCCAGCTCTTCGCGCAGTGCCACCATCAATGGGAGGATGCCGGGAATGTGCCTTCTTGTGATTCTCGCAACTTCTATCATAGTGTGTGATACTTCCTCACTAGCCGTCTTCAATAGGTTGAAAACTTAACAGATGAGTCAAGTTTTGCAACGACGTTTGTGGATGTTTCAGGATAGGCCGGGAAGTGCTTTACACTTTCGGAACCCTCCTTGCAAT
>JAUXFG010000099.1 GCA_030620115.1 Candidatus Fermentibacterota bacterium | reverse complement strand
CGACTGAACCTGGATCAGCTTCAGACCAACGGCTATGATTACATAATGGGGGTGAAGGCTCGTCAGGATGAAATGATGTCCATGGTGCTGGAGGATGACGATTTGTTCGGTGCGGAAGCCATGGAGTGGCGAGGGCTGCAGATAGCTGAACGGCGGATCGAGGTGAAGGACTTCCTGATCTGGAAGATCGCTGGAATCCTGGAGATAGATCAAGACCAACGCCGAAGTCGATGGTGGAGCGATCTGTGCAAGATTATCAAGGCGGCAGACAAAGGGAGCGAATTGAACATGTCGGATCTGCGAGAGGAGTTGGGACAGCTTGGGGTGCGTGACAGGAAGAAGCGTCAGAAGATAGGAAGGCTGCTGAGTAAGTATCGGGGGCGTTATGAAGAAACGATCCGCTTGGTGTGTGCACGGAACCCCAAACGGGCAAAGCTGAGCGAACGGCAACGCACAGAGAAGCTTGAGAAACTGTCGAAGCAGGTCGAGGATCTGTTCAATGGCAAGCGGGAGAACTTGATCGTACGGTTAGAGAAACTCTTTGAGCACCACAAGCGACGCTATCGACGCTTCTTTAAATGGACTGGGGAGGAAAAGGAGAAGGAGCCAACCGGATACGAGATGGACGGGAAGGCTCTGGCTGAAGCGAAACTCTATGATGGCGTCTTTGTGTTGACCACTAGCCGGCAGGATCTGCCCCCAGAGAAAGTGGTGGCCTCCTACAAGAATCTCCAGGAAGTGGAGACGCTATTCCATGACCTGAAGCACTTTGTTGACATCCATCCTGTCCGCCACCGGCTCGCGATTCGGGTGCGTGCGCACGTGTTCCTTTGTATCTTGGCATTGTTGCTCAAGCGCGTTCTGGAGATCGACTGCCTGGGCAGCAAAGCGTTAACAGAAACCCTGGAAACAGTGGCTCGATCCAAACTCGTGAAATACCGGGTACATATGTCCAAACGTTCCACTCGCAGTAAGGATTTCTGGAAGGTAACAAACATCACACCGGAGCAGGCGCGCTGTTTTGCTGCGGTAGGCATCGCAAATCCTGAGAATCTGGAGAAATACGTGTGGTGACAAACGCTTGACCACAAATCCCTTACGCCACAAGGACTTACAGCTGTGAACTGTTTAATTGGGGATTCTGGGGCGGGGACGATCGGGAGGACGTAGGAAACGAATGAGATGGAGTTGTCGGGTTACGCTATGCTAACCCGACCTACATCGCTATATATCTGTCAGTTGGCATTCACCCAAATCACAATGGCTGTAGCCACAAAGATGGCTGCTATCCAGAACGGGGCTCTACAGTACTTGGCATACTTCTCTTTGCTACTGAGCCCCTCATAGATAGTCATCAGGAACGGGGGTATTGCCAGATGTAGGTAGGGAATCGGATTGGGCAGCACACGCTTGGACATATACGCCATCACAATGATGCTTATGCCGATTGCCGTGGCGATCTGCACATGCGGGCTTCTTATGATTTCTTTCAGCTTTGACATGCAGGAATAGTAGAACATCCAGAGCGCCGAGTCAAGTGCGTCTTCGAAGGAGCAGCAACGTAGGTCGGGTTAGCCCAGCGTAACCCGACATTCCGGCTCGGGCACGCGGCGATACCCGGATAGGGGTGCGTACTCGGAGGATCTTGCGTATGCAGGTATGGTATGCAGGTATGGGGTCTGATCTTTGATGTTTAATATTCAGTTCGCAATATTAAACATCAAAGATCAGACCCCAGAAAGTACATCACCAGAAAGTACACACCGATGTGAGTGAGCAGTTCTTTGATACGATCCCGCCGTTCGTTCATTGGCATATGCCAAATCCGACCGTAGAACTCCAAATTGTCCTCGGCGCTCAATTGCTCGTAGAGGCCAGGGTGTTCGAGGAGGGCTCCAGAGTGGGTGCGAACCTCGTTCGCCTGGGTACGGGTATCAAATCCCAGCACCTCAGCTCGCCCACTGGTTGGCTCCAGCAAACCCAGCAGCAGATTGATAGTAGTGGTCTTGCCCGCGCCATTGGGACCCAGGAAGCCGAAGATAATACCTAAAGGCACTTCCAAAGAGAGACCATTCACGGCCCTAACCATCTCGAAGTCGCGGGTGATGTTATCTATACAAATAGCTGTCTCAGTCATATTAGATCCTCCTCTCGTGTTTTGTGATCCGGCTTTATCGCTCGGGTGGCGATGAAATTCGGCATGTATTTCGTAAGCAGGTCGTTTTCGTTTTCAGGGTAAGTATCTTCGAAAAAACCAGCGAGGGTCAAACCAGCATCAAGCTGCCCGCCAATCTGATCCTCCAGGGTGTGGCTGAACTCGAGAGGCGTTTCTGTTTCGATATATCGCTGCCTTTCCTCCACCGTCAGGCTGGTCAAATCAGAAGAAGGGAGTGCATACTTGACCTGGAGGACGCCGGTGAGGTCGGCAAGATCGTAGTCGAAAAGATAGTTCACAGGGTTCGAAAAACCAGCCAACATTACTCTCCCACGACGCAACACGCGGAATGCCTCTGCCCACACCGGTCGGACGTAGGGGACAAAACAATTGGAGACCGGGTGAACGATGAGATCAAAGCTCTGATCGAAGAACATAGAAAGGTCAGCCATATCACCCTCAACTATGGTGATTTCGAGTGCATGCCGCTCGGCGATGAGCCGATCCCCCTCCAACTGCCTGGGTGAGTTATCGAGGACAGTTACCTTTGCTCCAGCCGCAGCCAGTATTGGTCCTTGCTGCCCTCCGCCCGATGCCAAGCAGAGGACGTCGAGACCTTCCAAATCAGGAAACCATGCCCTCGGAACAGACTTTGAGGGCGTCAAGAGGATTTCCCATATTCCCCGTTTTGCAGCGGCGATCATTACTTCACTAACCGGAACTGTCCACTTATTTCCGCGTTCAACCTCTTTATCCCACGCAGTGCGGTTATGATCTCGAATGTCCATATCTATTTCCCTGTCTTCTTTCTTAACTTATGGTTTCTAATACAGCGTTTTCGATAATTGTAAACATCTGTGTGTCACAATCGATCTCGGCTTGAATACCATAGGGCAAGACAAACATCGGGTCAGTGTGCCCGAAATCCATCTGGGTGATGACCGGTAATTCGACCAGTCCTTCCTCTTCAGCAATTACCTGGGAGATGACCTTGTCGTATTCAATAAATTGTCCTGGTTCTATTTGCCCGCCGGGCCGGCCAAATATGACACCCGAGAGTTCTTTCAAAATGCCCAACGCGGCGTAGGTGCGAAGCCCCCGCAGAACCGCAGTCGGCGGAGGTGCTTCCTCGGAAGTTTCCAAAAACAGGATAGCGTCCTGCCACATCTCAGGCTCAGGCCAAAAGTCCGTACCACGCAGCCAATCCAACCCCTCAAAGCAACCGCCTATCAAATGTCCGCGATGGACCCCATTCCCTTGGAGGAATTTCCATCCTGTGGAGGGGGTAAGCTTGCGCTTGCGCGATTGATACCCAGGATCAGCCCAGTCAAGAAACTCAACAGTCCATCCTTCGTTATTGGGGGCGATGTTTCCGATTGACGCTGATGAAAACAGCGTTTTGTGCACCGAAGCGGTCAAATAGGGGAACAACCCTCCGTTCTCAGCAAACCCTGCCATAATGGCCGGTCCGTAAAATGAAACTAACCCTGCTTTTAAGCATGCCATATGGGTGGCGGTCGTGTCAGAATACCCCATAAAGATCTTGGGGTTTGAATTGATGACATTCAAATCCAGGAGAGGCAGGATTCGAATCGAGTCATCGCCACCAATAGTAGAAATGATGGCTTTGATAGACGGGTCAGCGAACGCTTGCATTAAATCATCAGCTCTTGCTTGAGGATTGTTCTGAAGCCAAGAAGGGTCGCTCAAAGTATGTGGCATTTCAACAACGTTCACTCCAAATTCACCCTCCAGCTGCCTTTTTCCCGCTTGGTAACGATGGGGGAACACCCCAGGACCGCCCCAAGACAAGGAGACTGCGGCCACCTTATCGCCCGGTTGCAGTTTTCTCGGTTTCAACATATCTGTTTTCATAACTTAATCGCCCACTTTCTGAACAAAGTCAGTATCTTAATACTCCTGTATGCATCGTTATTTTCCAATCCTCGCTTACCTTGGCATATACTTTGCAGACTCGCCCCAGCCAGAGATTCTCCTGCCCCCCCATGTCTACCCAGAGCGTATCAATATCTACCACGGCCAGGGCACCATCCCCTTCTTCAGAGATCTCTATCTTCAGTGTCTCCCTTCTATTATGGACAAGTTTGTGTTCCTTAAAGAACTGCTGATAAAAATGATTCCAGCGTTGGTGGTTAAACTTACCCAGTACCATTACCCAATTCATCGGATCATGATCATCCCGGGTTGGCGGCCAGGGCCAGACCATGTCCGGATGAAAAACAGAGAGCAGCATCTCGACATCCTGTGTGTCCCAGGCCTTAGTTTCCCGGTCGATGATTTCTTGAATTTCTTCTTTCAGATTTGTCATAATTAACTCCCTGGTCTCGACGGTGGCTTTGAGGGCTGATACTCTCCCCTATCAGAGTTTGTAAACCCGCATCCAATCCGGATCTCAATCCAATGTATTGCCTCAAATCTCTACTCAAGAGCAATCATCTGGGCGAGTTCTTCTTCTGAATACCACCTACCAGCTGCCATCACCCCTTGAAGGTCTTTAATATTTGCCACGTCTTCCAGGGGATTGTTTTTCACCAAGATCAAATCTGCCCTTTGCCCCACCTCGATGGTCCCAAAATCACCCTCTCCGACCATGGCTTCGATGACTTTAGCAGCATTGACTGTCCCGGTGCTAATGGCCTCATAAGGTGAAAATCCATTTTCTACTAGGATCCGCAGCTCATCATGGATGGGAAAACCGGGTACGATCCCCATTCCGCCGGTACCCGAGTCAGTCGATAGCAGGAGTGGTATCCCGGCCTGATGCAATCCGACCAGTATCCAGCGATCAATACTATATTTCAAAGCGGCAAGGTCCTCGATCCCTCTAAACTGGCTTTGATGTTTCTCTTCGCCCAGGCGGAAGAGATCTAAATATCCCTCAGGGGAGTAGCGGTTTTCCTGGCGTTCTAAGAAAACCTGTGGTTGGAAAAGCTTAAGTTGAATGACATCATCAACGACCATCGTGGTGCAAACCGGAGCTTCTGCTGAACGCAGCTGCTCGATGATTCGTGCCAGAATATCCCCATGCTGGCAATTGAAGTCCGCCTCGTTAAAACCAGCAAAGAGCTCGAATTGCTGCCTGGCTGAGCCGATAAGATAGGGCAGCCATTCCTCTGGACCCAGTTGTCGATCCCGATCGAACTCAATGAACTCAAACAGCAACTTTTCGACGTGGGCAATCTCATCCATGCCGGCAGTCAAAATATTCTCCAGTCCGACGGCATAAGGCACATGACCCGCGCTGTACATCTCGAGTTCTATAGCTGTTGTCAAATGTAGGAAAAATGGGAAAATGGGGGACGTTGCTGAAATTAGGACTTCTTTGGAGCCAGATGCGTGTTGGATTGGGTTCATGCATAGATCAGGACGGATGGACGTGACCCATACGCTGCCACACATTAGCACACGTTACGCATGGAGAGAAGACATCGAGCATATCACCGAGAAACGGGATATCTGCCTCGATCTCTGGCGCGCCAACAAGGCAGTGGCAGAGGCTTAGCCCGCATTTCTCATCCCGCGTCCGCCGCGGGACAGCCGCACCCACCTTCACCGCTTCGCGACGAAAGCCGGTGAGGAATGCGGCATATCTGATGGAGATCGCGCATCCCCCGAGCATGAGAATCGTTGTCCGCTAAATCTCTAGTAAATCTATGGATTTACTAGAGATTTAGCGGACAACGCCAAAACGGGCAAGGGTCAGTATTCCGTATTGTTATCAAGTTCCATGACGGCATTTGGGGGACGTCAGTATATGAGTTTCAGATCGGTTCCGTTCTCACTATCTTGTTCACATGCCAAGACAAGCACGGATCGATGCGCCCGGAGCGCGCTATGATCTTCAAGGATGGAAACGATCGGGTACGGGTGAATGCACGGAGAATTTTCTGTTACTGGGTAGAAAAAAAGCAGGGTTACAGCTCCACTGAGCTTGCCACAATGCTTCGAGTCACATAGCTGGCCGTGAGCATTTCAGTCAAGCGAGGAAAGCGTCTTGCAGATAAATTGAGCATCACCTTCGCCGAGGAGTAGTTTTCATCTATTTACTTGCGTCCCCTTTTGTGCACACACGCCTAAGCGCTGTGGGCTGCCTCCAATTGCAGAGGAGACGACGAGTGACTGCCAAGCGCTTTTCGGATGCTGTCGTCTTCTGTCCAACGTAATAGAATGCGACCCGGACAGGCTCGAGACGCGCTCCTTTTCGTTGCAGCGCTCACGCTTGTCCTCTGGGTGTTTGCTACCTCCAGCTTTCAGGTCGTTGACGACGCGTACATCACCTTTCGGTACACCAGCAATCTGGCACAGCACGGGCAACTAGTCTTCAATCTTGGGGAGCGCGTCGAGGCAATAAGCAATATCCTCTGGGCAGTTGTGCTTACCCCTGCTGCATTGCTCGGCCTATCTCTGCCACACGCAGCTGTTGTTCTCTCGTTGATTCTCACGGGGATCGTGCTTCTAAGAATGTGGCAGCTCTCGGTCGTTCTGGGGGCACCGCGATCTGTCGCGCTGGCGAGCATCGCCATCGTCGCTGGGAATAGCACCGTGCTTCATGCGTGGACGTCGGGTCTGGAGGGTGCCCTGTATGGAGCCCTTCTCGTAGAAATCGTATTCAACTACGCAAAAAGGGCGTTTGGCACTGCGGCACTAGTGGCGGGACTCCTTGCGGCAACGAGACCTGAAGGTGTCGCCATCGGCGCCGTGATGATCATGGTTCTTCTGGTGGAGAGACGGTCGTTCCGCGCGGTGACGGTACCTCTTGCGGTGTGGGTTGTCACCGTGGGGTCTCTCGCCGTTTTTCGACTCTCCTACTTCGGCTCAGCCATTCCCAACTCAGTGGTAGCCAAGCTCTATCTGTACAGCGACGGTGAATGGTCGTACGTGTTACGGGAGGGCTTACGATATGCGTGGGGATTCATCGGCACGAGCGTGCCGATGGCCGTTGCTACCGGAGCGGCTCTTGTGCTCTTCTCCATTTATCCCCGGTCCGAGAAGAGACCGCCTCCTTATGTCTTCATGCTCTGCCTGGTCTTGATCCTGTTCGGTTATGGGGTGGCCATGGCACGCGGTGGAGACTGGATGCCTGCGTACCGGCTCTTATCTCTGTACGGAGGGCTGTACGGCATTCTCTGCCTCCACATTCCACTCTTCTGTGTGCCAGCAGGAATACCGTCTAGATTTATCATGTCGGTTTTGCTCACCCTGAGCATTGGACCTGTGGCATATGCCGCTATCACCGCGCCCAGCGAATTATTCACTCGCGGGATAGACGAGCGAATCAACATGGAATCCACGGCGCCATGCTACCCGGAGTTCGCCCGCCGACTCGCCCCGTTGCTTCGTCAAAATGACATCGTGGCGTCCGAGGCCATAGGCGTGGTTTCGTATCGACTCATGGACACACGAATACATGACGTCTTGGGGCTCAGTGAGCCATACATTGCACGCTCAGGCATGCCGATCTTTCAATTTGGGAAGCTGAACCTTAACTACACGGTGAACACAGTCCGCCCAGCAGTAATGCTGTTTCACAGCCCCAAGATCTTGTGGCCGCACCCGGAGAACCTCACCGAGTTCTACAGCTTCTACTGCATGGATATGGCAAGTACTTCATATGTCCCGCTCATGCTGGTGCGGCACGACTGCCTGTCAAGGTTCGTCCCAGCTACGAGGAATCTCAGGCGGGTGCGTCTCACCCGTGACGGTGTCGCGCCCGACGTGGTGGATGCCACCGAGGGCATCTCCACAATAGACACTGAACCCAATGACACAACGACCTGGCGGCCCTTTGATATAGAGAATGGAAGACCCGGCAGATGGCGCAGGCTCACGGCGCAATCTCGCAGTACCTCCGATGATGAACAGAACAGGCTCATCGACCGGCTCGAGGCCATTGGCTACGTGAGTGGATCCAGGCAGGCTCCCGCCCTATCAAATGTCACGCTTCACAATCCAGAGAAGGCGTACAATGGGCTCAGTCTGTATACGTCAGGGCATGCACCCGTAGCGATCCTGCTGGACATGGACGGTACAATGGTCCACATGTGGAAGAGAACCTATCGCAGTGTTTGGCCGGACCGCGAAATTCCCGATCATGGTATTGGTTCTGAGTTCTGGCGTCGCGCACACGTCTTTGAGAATGGAGATCTCCTGGCCATCTTCGATGGTCTCGGAATCATCAAGCTCGACAAGAACTCCAGGCTTATCTGGGCAAATCCGAACAACTCACATCACGACCTCGACATTGCGCCCAATGGTGACATCTATGTGTTGGCGCGAGAATCACATATGATATCAACCATTGATCCAGATGAACCTCTCCTGGAGGACTATGTGGTCGTGCTAGATCCCTCCGGAAACGAAAAGAAGCGTGTTTCGCTCCTCAAGTGCTTTCAGAGAGTCGATCGGCTGGTACCCGTGCTTCGCAATAATGCTCTGAACACAAGGGACATTCTACACACGAATTCCATTGAACTGCTGAGGAGCGGACAATTGCCGAGTATTTCAGGCGTCAAGGAGGGGGCTGTTCTCATCTCCTCTGCCTTGGTTCATACCATTGCGGTAGTAAGCATGGACGATGCTCGGATCGTCTGGTGGGCTCGAGGATGCTTCAGAGTACAGCACGATCCTACCGTGCTCTCCAATGGTAATTTGCTGCTCTTCGACAATCTTGGCCTGGGAGAGCAGTCAAGGGTACTCGAATACGCACCGTCTACCATGCGCATCAGGTGGACATATCAGGGAACACCCGAGGAGCCGTTCTTTTCCACTACGTGCGGCACGAATCAGCGCCTGCCCAATGGCAACACGCTGATCACTGAATCAGACAATGGGCGTGCCTTTGAAGTGACTGCAGACAAGGAAATCGTCTGGGAATTCTATAATCCCCATCGTGCTGGAGTCCAACATGAACTGATCGCGACGCTCTTTGCATTGTGCCGATTGCCAGCCGAATTCCCCACCAACTGGATGGCACGGTAGCGCGGACCGGGCGAGATAGTGAACATTTGGGGGACCTCAGCAAATAGATTAGTTTCAGAACGGTTCCATTCTTACTATCATGTTCACATGCCAACACAATCACGGATCGAGGTACCCGGAGCGCTCCACTTCACCGGCAGTCGGATCTTCGATCGCACCGGTTGTCGGACCTTCGGCATATCATGGTCCGAGGGATCGGGCGCTCCAGAATCTGTACGGGAGAAGTCCGGGTCATGCCCATCGCGCCGGAGCCGGGGCGAGCGGCACCACCATGCGGATCACGGTGGTACGCGAGGAGCCCGGGGTTTGCGGCGGGATGACTCACGGGAAAGAAAGTGATGAACCCGCGATTCCTCCCGCCGCTCCTTCTCGCGTTCGCGGCCGGGTGCGGCCCTGAGCCCCCCGCATCGGTTGTACGCCTTCTGCCCCAAGGAGTGGACGAACACACCTTCCGCGTGGGGAGGGTCGCTCGCCTGGGATTCGCGGCACCCATCGGCGGCAACTGGCGCATCCCTTTCGAGGTGCCCGGGCGGGATCCTATTCTGGTGCTCTCCTATGCCATGCTCCCGGACGGGCCCGGGGGCACCGCGGATCAGGCGATCTTCAAGGCAATGCTTCGCGATTCCCTAGGGCAGACCCACCAGATACTCCGCAACACCGGCTGCTTGGAGCAGTGGACCGAATCAACGGTGGATCTGCGCCACTTCGCGGGGCAGAAGATCACGCTCTTCATCTGGTCGGAACCCCCGGGGGACACGGCGCGGGGATCCGCGTGCTGGGGGATTCCCCTGCTTTTTTGCGGAGGGAAAGAGCGGCCCAATATCATCCTCATCTCCCTGGATACCGTCCGTGCGGACCACCTGCACTGCTACGGCTACCACCGCCCCACCAGCCCCACGCTGGATAGCCTCGCCGCCCGGGGATGGCTGTTTCGGAACGTGGTGGCCCAGAGTTCATGGACGCTGCCGTCACACGCCAGTCTGTTCTCGTCGCTCTACCTCTCTTCCCACGGCGTCATCACCTGGGACGATGCCCTGCCCCAGGAAGTCGTCACCCTGCCCGAAGTGCTCTGTGGAGAGGGCTATCTCACCGGGGCGGTGATCGGCGGCGCCCTGGGCGCGCGGCATAGACTTAACCAAGGCTTTGATACCTACGACTCCCGCTGTTTCACCAGCGCCACGAAAAGCACCGTCACCAACCCCTGTACCCATGCCCACGCGGTGGAATGGCTGCGGACGTGGGGCCATGCGCCCTTCTTCCTCTTCCTTCATTACTGGGACGCGCATGACCCCTACGTACCCCCCCCACCCTACGACACTCTCTTCGACCAGGGCTATCATGGCTCTGTCAAAGGCTGGGAGACCTTGAACGGCTGGGAGCCGCTCCTGGCACGGCTCGGCGGCAGTTTCACCAGGCTCTCCCGCCAAGATCGCGACCACATCATGGCGCTCTACGATGGCGAGATCGCCTCCACGGATCATTTTCTTGGCATGCTATTCCATGAGCTCAGAGCCCTTGATCTGGAGAAAAAGACCTTGGTGGTGGTCACGTCGGACCATGGCGATGAGTTCTTGGAGCATGGGCGCACCGGGCACGGCAAAACGCTCTTCCGGGAGCTGGTGGATATCCCGCTCATCTGGGTGGAGCCCCGCGGGCGCCCGCGCCCGCGTATCGTAGAAGGCGTCACCCAGAGCCTGGACATCGCGCCCACGATCCTGAACTATCTCGACATCTCCGCTCCCGCCGCCATGCAGGGGAGGTCGCTCCTCCCGGCCATTCACGGGAGCGGCATCCCCCCCATGCCCGCCTACAGCGAAGTTGTCGGCTTCAATCTCCGGCAGGGCCGCCAGTATGCGGTGGTGAGCGGGCAGAGGAAGCTCATACTCCAAACCAAAGACGGCGCCCTCGATGCCTATGATCTCGCTGCGGATCCCCGGGAGCACGAGCCGCTTCAGCCCGGCACGGTTGCCTGGGGCGAAACGCTCCAGACCGCGCTGGGGCAGTTCGTATGCACTACGCTCTTGCACGGGCGGGCGGCAGGCCTTGGAAGCGGGGAAGAAACGATCCTCGAGATCACCTGCGAGCCGCCCTTGAGCGTGACCGGGGTGGAGCTTGAGGACGCCGATGTCCTGCAGACCGACGTCCGCACCTCGACCATCGTCTTCCGGCCCTCGTGCCCTGGCGACGACATCGATGGCTTCGTCGTGATGCTGCCGGTAACGGGCCATCCCCTCACCATCGCGGGGACGTGGGGCGGCACGCCCCTGGCAGTCGGGGAGATCACCCTGGGGGAGGACACGCATCCGGAACGTATCCCCTTCCAGCTCAGCATCGGCGACCCGTCTCTTCGGGGATCCCCTCCGGCATCGACCCCAAGAAGAGGATTCGCTCTCTGGACCACCGACGCGGCGCCTCTCCCCTCCGCGCGTGCGGCGTCGGACCCGGAGCTGGAAGCCCAGCTCCGGGCATTGGGCTACCTGGAATAGCGTCTCCCATCCCGGGCTATCCTGTCCGACGATCACCTCATCAAGATCATTTTTCTTGTTGCGGCCTTTTGGCCCGTCTGCAGAGTGTAGACATAGACACCAGCACTCGTTGTTTCACCCCATGAATTGGTCCCATCCCAAACCACCCGGTGGTAACCAGCCGGCTTCGAGCCGAAATATAGTAGTTTCACTTCCTGACCGAGCAGGGTGTAGACAGTGAGTCTTACCTCGGTTGGAGTGGAGAGTGAATAGCCAATAATGGTGTTTGGGCAGAACGGGTTGGGATAGTTGGGGGATAGACTGATTTCCTCCGGCGCTTGGCCGAACGGATCGTCGGTTCCCGACGGGTAGAGCTCCACCGGGTCACCTGGTATCAGATCATGCCCCTGGAATCCTTCGAAGTCGGGGGCATATCGACGGACCTTGAAAACCATATTGAGCGTTCCCTGACCAGAGGGATTCAAAGGAATAGGATCACCTTGGTAGAGGGGCCCTTGCTCCGTGACGGGGTTGACATAGAGCCACAGGGTCTCGGCTCCTGGAGTGACCTCGAAGAACGTGCCCTGATTGCCGCTACAGATAAGCGTATTCCCATTTGGCAGGCGTTGGGCGCCGGAAATAATTCCAGAGTAGAAGTCTTCCGGATCAGCGGCTGCGTAAATCCATTCCTGCTCATCCGGGCCATATTGGGATCCCGGAGTGTATTGGTAGTTGCCATATACGTCTACCGGTGGGATAATCTCTTCCACTGAAGAGTAGTCCCCTTCGGGGCGCCCAGCACCGTTGTTGAAAACCAAGATGTTCCCCTCTCCGGGGTGCCCGGAGTCAATCCATTGGGCATCGTGCTGTCCAAAGAATTCTTGATCACTCTCATCACCTGCTCCGTAGGCCTCCGGATTACCCCAACGATACAGAATATCGCCCCCTTTTCCGCTGTTTCCCCCGGTGTGACCTGCTGCTTCCTCAATGGTCGTGCTGTGGTCAATCACCCATATCTCCGAGAATGCCCGGACACTGACGAGTATCTGATCAAATTCACCGTTGTAGTCGATACCATTCGTGTGATTCCAGTCGGGGTGTCCCGCCCCGGGGCCATGCCCTTCGACGAAGTTGATGTTGATCAGCTCCGGGTGGCCTTCAACAATACCATAATTTTCCTTGGAAGGATCTAAATCCTGGGCGAGATGGTCCCATACATGCCATTGCCATACGATGTCCGCTGTGGTGGGACCGGTCGGTTGCACTTCAATGATATGGTCCGGCCACAATTCCCCTTCCGGGAGGAGCTGCGGGGCACGACCTGCCGCGATGGCTTCGGCTGCAGACTTGTATTCCCAGGCAATCATAAGGATGTTGCCGTTGGGGAGGGCTTCCATATCATGGTGAGAGAGAACCGACTGATCGGAGTAACGGAAATCCCATAGCAGACTGCCGTCCCAGTCGAATAGCTGCATTCCCCCACCGGATCCGCCGGACTGGAAAATCGGGTGGATGCCGAGGGAAGCCGATCGCAGGAGCGTTCCATCGTTCAGCAAGTAGGTCGCATTCCCCGGCGTGTACTCACTTTCCCACGAATTGACCAGGAGGCCGTCATGATCGATGAGATACGTGATATTGTACGACAAAGGGGCAAAGAGGGTGTATCCATTGAAGGAGCCGTCAAGATTGTAGAATAATCCCACGGTCTGATCCTGGGCTTCCAGCGGAAGTGTCGCAGCCAAGAGCAGAATCATTGCAGCGACGGACTTTCTGGTCATGATCCATCCTCCAAAGCTTGGGCATGTTGGTGTGCACCGGGCAACGGGGTCGGGATAATCCTGACATCCCCATATTATTCGAAACTATGCCACGCGTCTTTCTCCGATCAACCGATCACAGTTTGATTGTTTGAACGGCGATTTGCGCACAAACAGCGCTATCTCAGCAGAAGCAGAGTCTCGGTGGCCTCGGCGGAATCCATCTGAAGGCGCGATATATACATACCGCTTGGCAGACCAGCAGGCGTCCACCGAATCTCGTGCTCTCCCGAAAGCTGGTATTCACTCACGAGGGTCTCAACCTCTCTCCCGAAGAGGTCATATATCCTAAGAACAATTCTGCCGGGCATGATCGTTGAGTAGCAAATACGCGTCTCATGACAGAAGGGATTCGGTGAGTTCCGGATGAGTGCAAGATTCTTGGGGGTAGCCACGGGAGAATCGCCATAGACAGGGAGAGGAGATCCCAGGGAGTCTGCCGCAAGAAGGAAACTATCAAAATGATATCTATATGGAGGGAAGTCCTGACTAGGGTGAGACCACACGTGCATGCTTATAGTATGGTTCACATGACTTGACACCAGATATATCACTTGACAGATTACTGATGATCAGCTGATCAGCGTTAAGATTCCTCCAAGAATGGATCTTCAGCGGTGTTGCCACCGG
>JAUXFG010000075.1 GCA_030620115.1 Candidatus Fermentibacterota bacterium | reverse complement strand
TCGGCCTCCTCGATCCCGCGTCAGACGCGGGATCGAGGATACGCCTTCGGGCTTCGCCACGGCGGAGCCAGGCTACGCCCTGACAGAGCCGGGGTCCTCGGTCTCAAGCCTTGCAGCCATAGCCAACTCCACCCCTTCGCGACGAAAGCCGATGAGAAGTGCGGGATAGCCGGTCTCCGTTCACGAGACCCCGCCGCTTCTGGCCCACTGTCAAGAGAGCGACCTGATATCATGAATCGAAGCACGGTGTAGCTCCGGGCTGTGTGATACGTCACCCTGGAGATGTAGATACAATCATATCAACCCGACGCTACAAGCTAACAATGATTTGCGCAGCAAGTCAAGCTTGGAGATCTACACTTTCGCTGGTAAGAATGCGGGCTAGCCCGGACTTCTCACCAGCTTTCGGCTGCAACCACCGATAAGGCATCCCGCGTCCGACGCGGGACTTCGTTACGCTTCGTTCCGTCTTCGCGATGGCTACGACGTGACAAGCAGCCTCCTCGATCCCGCGTCAGACGCGGGACAGAGGATACGCCTTCAGCCGTCCTCGGTCGCAGGCCTTGCAGGCAATACCACCGCAGCCGTTTTGCGACGAAGGCTGGTGAGAAGTTCGGGCTATTAGGAGAACTGCGTGACGAGCACCTCAGGATCCTTTCTTCTGTCTCAGCTTCAGATCGGTGCCTGCCTCATCGGCCAGCCTCTGGAGCCTGGTCCTCATGGCCTTGGCCATGGCTTTCAGGTCGGAGCTTTCCGCTCCAGCGCTCCCTGTTTCCTCCTCTATTCCGGAGATCGCCTCACGAACAAGCTCGGGTCGCATCAAGGCACATGCACGGCAGTAGAAGCTCATGGAACGGCCCTCGTTGTTGTTTTCCAGCAGATGTTCCAGCAGCAGTCGCCGTTCCTTCTGTTCCTCCAAGTAGGCTCTCAACCCTATTTCCCTGATCCTCTTCAGGTTGGGCATGGCCGGCTTGTGGCTTATGAAGCTATCAAGCCCTTCTTCCACGCCCAGGACCCGGATCAACCGATCACACGGATACTCCTCGCACTCGGCGCAGGTGTGGTAGCCGCGCTTGGTTACACAGCACCGGTACACACTGCAGTAGTCGTGCTGCGGTCCCAGATGGCAGCCCAGACACCTGCTCGCCGCCTTGGATTGGAGCTTGGGGCACAACCCGCAGTCCAAACCACAACATCCCGCAAGAAGCTTCTGTTCAACCAGCATTTCTCACCTCCACGGATCGTAACTTCTCCATAAGTCCGTGCAGCATGGGAGAAATCCCCCTTGATCCCCCTTTACGAAAGCCGACTATTGGACATACATAGCACCGTGGTTGTTCCCCCTCTCCCAAACATCCTGGGTATCGGAATCGCTATCGAAATCAGCCATACCATTGCGCTGGCCTTCATCAAACATCCAGATAGAGTACCAGATCGTGACAAATGACGCAATGCTAACCCGGACTTCTCACCAACTATCGGCTGCAGTCCCGCGTCCGACGCGGGACAGAGGATACGCCTTCGGGCTACGCCACGGCGGAGCCAGGCTACGCCCTGACAGAGCCGGGGTCCTCGGTCGCAAGCCTCGCATTCAGAGCAATCTCGGCGGCTTCGCTTCGAAAGCCGGTAAGAAATCCGGGTCAGTTGCATTGACAGCTCACGATTTTTCGTAGCTCGAAGGAGCTGGTATATTGCTGAGGAGAACTACAAGAATCCCAGCCCGCATTCCTGATCGGCTGTCGCGATAAAGCGGCAGGATATTGTTGATGAAGAATGCGAACTGGTAGGCTTAGGAGGCCCGTGATGACGATATTTACCAGAGTGCTTATGATTGTCGTCTTTGTCTTGGTGATGCAGGACGTGTCCGCTGACGAGATGGGGTTGTTGCTCACCGTTGGTTCACCAAACGAGCAACAGGGCGGTGGGTTCGGTGGTTCGATATCCAAAGTCGGGGACATAGATGGAGACGGAAACCCAGACTTCATCGTGAATGCCCCGGGTGAGAGCCCGTTTCCAGGCCCGACAGGTGCGGGGCGCGTTCACATTCTCAGCGGCTCGGATGGCTCGTCCATTTTAACCCTCTCCTCTCCCCACGAGCAGGCCTCGGGTCATTTCGGCACTTCCGTCTCAGGCATAGGGGACACCAATGGTGACGGCTTCCAGGACGTGGTCGTCGGCGCCGCGTGGGAGTATTCCGACTCCAGCCCGAATTTCGCGGGGAAAGCGTATCTCTTCTGTGGGAGTACCGGGGATTTGATCCACGAGTTTCAGTCCCCGAATGAAATAGCTGCCGGTCACTTCGGCAGTTCGGTCTCCGGCACTGAGGACGTAGACGGGGATGGATGCCCCGACATTCTCGTGGGCGCTCCCTTCGAGACCGGCCCGGGTCCTGACCATGCAGGACTCGCCTACATCTTCAGCGGAGCCACGGGAACACTTCTCCGCACACTCCAGTCTCCCAATCCGGAACAGAACGGTTTTTTCGGATCTTCAGTCTCCGGCGGGGGAGACCTGGACGGTGACGGTTGCCCTGACATCGTCGTGGGCGCCTGCCATGAAGATCCTGCAATGAGCCCCGCACAAGCCGGCCGAGCCTATGTATTCAGCGGAACCAGTGGTGATCTTCTCTACGCTCTCCTCTCTCCCAATGAGGAAGAGAACGGTAACTTCGGATATGCCGCTGCCGGAGTCGGAGATTCGAATGGAGACGGCCTTGATGATATCATCGTGGGCGCGCCTCACGAGGACCCGGGGCTCGCTCCGATGGGTGCGGGACGGGCCTACATCTACACACCGGGCCTACTGCTCTGGGGTGATTACCAAAGCGGGCAAATTGCCCTGACCTGGACACCCATTGTACCTGCCTTGGCATATTGGCTGTATGGGGCAAACAACCACGCCTACTTTGAGCCTGGGCTCACTCCCCCCTACGAGCACAGAGTGGCGATTCTATCCTCTGGGTGGGACTCCTATTCTATAGGTAACGGTATTGACGAGCCCGACTCCAACTGGACATACGTCCTCGTGGCGGTCCGTGGCGCCGATCAGATACTCGCGATCTCCAACCGCGTTGGTGAGCACGACTTCGAACTGATGACCACACGATAGCTGACCCGCGCATTTCACGGAATATGCGGGCTGCGTCCATGACCTGGTGAACCATTCATCTCCCGCGCATCTCTCGCCTTGAACCCTGGCCCGACTCCCTTTTGAATCCTCAATCCATAGTTCAGGGTTTATGATTGGGGATTGCAGGAGAGGAGCCATCGATGTGAAGCATGAGGGCAAGCCGAGCTGAAATTGCCTCTCATTAATTGGTGAAAAGACTTCTTGTTCCGACGGATAGATGGAGTAGACAGCTGACAGGAGGAACCACGGTGAGGATCTTTTCTTTCAAGTTATCCAATCACGGGGAGAACAAGCCTCTATCTTTTCTGAGCTTTATGAGTATCAGCTGGTTTTTCTTGTGGCTCACGGTTCTTCTTGTGGTGCAGAACGCACATGGGCAGGAACTCCTGGTCAAGTTCACTGAGCAAGCGGGGAGCTCCGCCAAGCCTTGGGCCGACGGAGATGGTGACCAATCGAGCCCCCGAGCATCCCTTCACCGAGAAGCCAGGGCCAGGAGAGCGACTCCCCTATTGAAGACACCACGCGGCGGTCCGGATCCCTTGTTCGAAGCCTCGGGGCTCTCCAGGATTTGCGCAGTCAGCCTGCAACCAGGTTCATCTCTGAACGCCGCGATTGCCATCTACAAGAGCAATGACAAGATCGAATATGTAGTCCCCAATCACTCCTACAGGATTCTGGCTTCAGAATCCTCCCTTGATTCCCTCGAATCCCAGCAATGGGGCCTCGAAAAGATCCGGGCAAGAGAAGGATGGTCCATCGAGCGTGGGAGCAGAGAGGTGATCGTGGCAGTCGTAGACTTGGGCGTCGACTACTTGCACCCCGATCTGGCTGAGAACATCTGGATCAATGCGGCAGAAGATGTCAATGGGAACGGCATATTTGATGCCATGCCTGAGGATGAGGGCGGCGACCTCAATGGTGTTGATGATGACGGAAACGGTTTTATAGATGATGTCGTGGGGTGGGATTTTACCGATTCCCCTGAACTCCCGGGCGATGGTGACTACACTGGCCGAGACAACGATCCCATGGACCAGAGCGGAAGCAGTCATGGGACCCATGTGGCGGGGATCGCCTGTGGGGTTGCTGACAATGGGATCGGCATCGCGGGAGTAGCGCCAGGATGTCGGATAATGGCACTTCGAGCGGGAGCCTCTGGCTACCTCCAAGAGGATGATGTATCCTCGGCCATTGTGTACGCAGCGCAGAACGGCGCAGCTGTTATCAACATGAGCTGGGGGGATGTGGTCGTATCACCGGTTATACAGGATGTGCTGGAGTATGCCCATGCGAGCGGCTGTGTACTTGTAGCCTCTGCCGGCAATTCCGCCACTGATGCGATTCACTATCCATCGGGGTATGATCAGACCCTTTCAGTGGGCAATAGTGACAGCAACGACCATCTCGCCGGCAACTCCAACTACGGCGCAACCATAGATGTGGTGGCGCCGGGCTGCCAAATAATGAGTACAATAAGAGACAGCTCGTATCGGAAGCTTAGCGGCACGTCGATGTCTGCTCCCCATGTGAGTGGTCTTGCCGCCTTGGTGCGGTCCCTGCATCCTGAGTTCTCTAATGAAGAGATTCGGTTTGCGATTCAAACAGGCGCCATTGACCTTGGCACACCTGGACGCGACAGCTATTACGGCGCAGGTCGAATTGACATCCCGAACAGTCTTGCCATTGACAAGACTCTGAGGATTGAAATCGATGAGCCGCGCTCTGATTCCGGGCTCTACCACGACGCGGCCATCGTCGGGACCGTGGCGGGGCTCGGGCTGGAGTACTGGGAACTCTCGTACGGGAATGGGGACAATCCAATCATCTGGTTTCAGATACATGAAGAGGATGCCAGGCAGGTAGTACACGACACTCTGGCAATCTGGCACATTGACGACGTTGCTGACGGCAGACAGATGTTACGGATCGTTGCCACGGATCACGCCGGAGTGCAGGTCGAACGATTGATTCCGGTCTGGATCGATCGTACTCCTCCTGAGATTGAACCGGTGACGCTCACCACGGTCTTGGAGGGGCCTTACTGGCACCATCTTCTGGAATTCACCACAGACGATATCACATCAGCCGCCGTACACATGAGGCAAGCAGACTCCACTGAGGATTTCGATGTCTACCCCTTGAAGTACGAGACCACATGGCACCGGTGGCTCATTGGGCCAGAGATCCCGGGCCCTGGTTCGTGGGAGCTTTTTGTGTCTGCAACCAACACCGCGGGGCTCGAGTCTATTGAAGATAACAGCCGATTACTCTATCGGGTGTCGATCTCCGGAGCGCCCCTTGGATATGCAACACTCGATCCCGTAGTAGAAACACTGCCGCCCGGCTATCTAACTCCGGACATAACGGACTTCGACAATGACGGCCTTCATGAAATCGTGATCGGCGAGATGATACCTTTTGGAAACGCCGGGAAAACCACATTGGGACCAATGCGGATTTTCGAAGCAAGCTCTTCCTTGGAAATCACTGAAGTGCCATGTGGCGCCATGCAGATGTATCCCCTCTCTGCCGGAGATGCAGATCAAGACGGGCTTATCGAAATCCTGGGAACCTACTATGTCCCTCTCGTTGCCGAATCAACGAACGTGTTCAGCCATTACGGCTGGGAATCTGCAGGGCCGGGCGAGTTCCCGAGCAGACTGGCGTGGGGTGACTCATCACATGTCTTGGCTGTGGGTATGTCGGATGCTGATGGCGATGGATGGGGAGAAATCTACTCCATCATTCAAGGGATCTATCCCCACAAGGCGATCCTCGTTCAAGAGGCCGTGGCAAATGACTCCTTGGCTGTCGTCGATACGTTGTGGAACCCGGTGGATCACTCGTCAAACTTCGTTCTGCGAGGCATGACCTCCGGAGACTTCGACGGAGATGGACGTAGAGAGGTCGTTTTCTGTGAGGATAAAGGCAGCTTCATAGGGTTTGAGTCCGTGGCAGACAACGAGTTTGAGTTCTGTTGGGCCGGCAGTAGCAGCTTGGGCGAACAAGGCTGCGCGCATTCAGTAGTCGCCGCCGATCTCGACGGGGACGGAGTGGACGAGCTGGTCGGTATGTGCAGACTTGCCGAGAATCTCAATCTCGAACACAACTTCGATGCGCGGCGTTGGAATCTAGTGGGATTCCGCAGCAATGGGGCAGAGCTCCAGCCGTTCTGGGAGACCGTGCTGTTCGGCGTGATCACGAGTACAGGTCAAAACGGCCTTGGAGCAGGAGATCTTGATGGAGATGGAGATGATGAGATTGCTGTCTGCGCCTACCCCGACTTCTATGTATTTGATTATCAGGAGGCTGGAGATAGCCTGGCAGTCTTCTGGTACTGCCATGGCGCCAGCTCACCCGCAGTGATCATTGCTGACCTGGATGGCGCCGTAGGCCCCGAAGGTCCTCGCAACGAACTTGTCATTAGTTTCCCCGATCACTCTACCGTATTTCGTGCTCCCGGGGCCTTCCCCGGCCCGCAACCTCCCGGCTTTGTGAAGGCAACGCCAATCTCTTCAACCGACGTGATGCTTCAGTGGTCAGCGGTGGTGAGCGCAGACCGCTATAGGGTCTATCGCGGGCGGGCACCGGATCAGTTGGAACCAATAATAATCGTTGATCCTCCGGAGTTCCTGGACTCCGGACTGGAACTTCATGTGGACTACTGGTATTCAGTGGCTACTATTGATAGTTCTTCAACGCCATCCGAAGGAGCCCTCAGCTATCCCGTCTCGGTGGCGACCAATACCCCTCCTGAACTCCTCAGCGCAACCTGCGTTCCGCCCTCCCATATTGCTCTCGAATTCAACGAACCGCTGGATGACAACAGTGCCAAAGAACCTGGTCATTATCGTTTGGAACCCGGCCCATTCACCCCAAGCTCCGCCATTTTGACTCATCAGAATCAAGGGGTACTTCTGGCATTCAGCTCCTTTCCGGAGGATGACGGTTTTTATCTTCTGTGTATTCAAGGGGTGAAAGACACGACTGGTGTAGTCGTTCCGTTTGATACCGCAGTAGAGATCGTGATCAGACGGGAGACGTCCTTCTACCTTGCGCAGGCAGCCTACCAGGGAGATGGCTGGATATCTGTCTGTTTCAACAGTACTCCTGACAGTCTCCTTGCGTCGGACAATCTCGCATTCAATCCACCCCTCGAGATTCTCGAGTTCCATCGCAGCAGCGCCGACCCGAGAGAATTCAGGCTATTGGTGACTCCCCCCTCGATGCTTGATGGCGCGCAATATGTGCTGACCATTCAAGACGCTCAAGATATCCATGGAAACCGGATCAAGCCGGGGGAAGGTGACAGTATCGGGCTATACTTCTTTGCCGATGATCTTGATTCCTGGGAACCCGTTCCTAACCCCTGGAGGGTGGCTGAAGGCACGACAATATGCTTCACCGGCGCACCAAGGGATGCGACTGTTCACCTCTACAATCTTGCCGGGCGGCGCATCGCTTCGCTTCAGGAGTGGAACGCGGACGGCGTGGTGGAATGGGACGGTCGGGATCGGAATGGCTGCACAGTCTCCAGTGGTGTCTATCTCTACCACGTTCTGAGCGCGGCCGGCAAGAAAGCGGGGAAGATAGTGGTCATCCGTTAGTACAGGTTCCGCAATGTCATATCCGCTCCTCGATATCACATACGAGAGGAGAGTGGTGCATGGAGACAAGCATCTACCGTAGGTTGGCCCAACGCCTTGACGCTATTCCAAATGGTTTCCCTGCAACGAAAAGCGGGATTGAGCTTCGGCTTCTTCAAAAAATATTCGCTCCTGAAGAGGCAGGCTTGGCCGCGGTGATGCGACTGACTCCAGAACCGTCCATCGCCATCGCTCGCTCAGATTTCACCGTGCATATTGATATGAGCGATGTTCAGGCTGTGGACTCTGTGCCGCGGCATGCCCAACCGGAGCACTGACCATGAAATGCCGCCCGCACGGTGAGGTCTCCCCTCCTCCTTCGAATATCCAGGAATGGATGGTCGAACGCGCCCAAGCGCGCAACATGTCCATGTCCGATATACAATGATCCTGGTAGTCCAGGTTAGCCCGGACTTCTCATGAGATATTCAGGTCAGAACAGCTGGCTGATATAGTCCCTAAGGAAGAGAATACGATCCACAAGGAGGGAAATTCGGCCCATGACCGTGAGCCCAAACCCTGCGCCGAACCCGATCATCAGCACGAGTATTCCTACCCTTGAGATCGCCCCGAACACGCCGGTATGGGCCTTTGAGAAGAAGAAATAGACGAGTCCTGAAAGCACACCAATCAACACCAGTAGATTGTTGATCAGAGGAAGGCTCGTGAATCCGATGGGGACCATGGTCGCTTCGGCCTGCCGAAGGATGTGGGTGTACATATAGAGCGGTATCACCACACCGGTTGCTACTCCCATGTACACGGCAATGGAATAGCGCGAGAGCCAGCTCCACTTCTTGGAGAATCGAGTCCACATCAGGAGGCCCAAGAGCCCTGGAACTATGTAGTGAAGTTTCCCTTGATGGAAGACAGGATTGATCAGTTTTGGAACTAATCCATTGTAGTAGAGAATAATCGCGAAATAGCCGGCGGAAACACCAACAACTATATGCTCGGCAAAGCGATAGAATGGATTGTCCTTGTACAGAAAAGAAAAAACGCAAAGCGTGAAAAAAGCGGCAAGACCATTCCAAACAAGCTCGGCGCTGCTCATGACCCTTGCCTTTTTCGTCGAGCGATGAAGTATCCCACATTCCCCAGCAGGATGAGGACGATGATGACGCTGTGGGCTACTGTCTGGATTTTCATCCCTTCTACCGCGGGGCCTTTTCTATGACAAAGCATCTCGTACTCTGCCGCGCCCTTCATGCCGCCCAATATGCCGAATATTTGCTCGGACTGCAGAAAGGGATAGTAGTCTGAGGCCATGACGCCCGTCACACCCAAAGCCACAGGCACCTGATATCTCCCATTCGCATATGCAATCCAGGAGTCGGTTATGTTGCCGCCTGATATATCTAGTACGCCACGAATGTCGTCGTAGTTGCGTACGCCTTTCATCATGGGGAGCGAATCCAGTAGGGTACCGTAGTAGTCTTCGGGGAACGGGATACGGAAATCCTGACCCATGGCCAGAATGACTATACCGAAATATGGCTTATAACCCAGATATGCATAGTCCTCTCCGTTTACGGCGCCGGTCTCCCGCGCAATCTCTCCTATTGCTTGTTCGGCCATGCCTGGACCATTCTGTGAGAGCGCCGAGATGATAAGCTTTATCCCTTTGCCAAAGCACTGTCTCATGATGGAGTAGGTCATTGGGTGTAGCTCTGCCATGGTTTGGGGATCATAATCGATGGCCAAGAAGATGATCTCACCGGGTTTCGTATCCTCCACGAATTCGTGAACCGACCTCACTTCGTCAGTAATGTGGATCGGCACGGAAAACCGCACAAAAACAGGTGCGACCACTGAGATCCCAAGAACGATGAATATCCACCGCCGGTCGATTGACAAGAGCTTCTCGTGGATAGACATCTGTTCCGGCTAATCCTTTCCCAGGTAGGAACGTTCGATGCCGGTGACAACTTTCAGTGCGGTGGCCATGGCGCCCAACCCTACACCCATGGCAATGGCTCTCTTGGCCGCCATGTTGGGAACGGAGAGAATCCAACCGGCCAGTGTCTGATTGAAGTTCGAGAAAGGACCTATAGGAATGAGCCTCATCATGATCACAAGGGCGGAGACGAGGAGCACGGTGGCAACCAGCGATCGCACCCTGAAGGACCTGTACGCCGCGGACGCAATGAAAAACGCAAGGAGGGAGAACATGGTAGACTGGATTGGGGTATAGATATACCAAAAGAATTTCATGAAAATGGTGCCTTCTTCGATTCCCCAGATCGGCCCGGCGAACAACATCACCGCCAAGCCTACCAGAGTGACTACTGAGTAACCCCAGCCTTTTTGGCGACGATGGACCTTGCCGGTCGTCACCTTCACGAGACTCCATAGGCCCAGAGCAGTGGCAAATATCCCGATGACGATCACCCAGTCCAACGAGTACTCATAGAGGAACTCCGAGTAATCGTGCGGTACGAAGTACTGAATAACAAGCAGCATCCCCGTGATGAATACCAGAGCGAGTGGGACCTGCCGCTTCACTACAGAGCCACCTTGAAGAGTTGGGCAAACCAGCTCCATCCCAGAGTTATCGACAAAGCTCCCGCGGCGAGGATGAACATGAGGACAGCCTTGGCGTAGTCCTGCGCTTTCAGAGTACCCAACAGCAAGGGATCACCGCCTAGATAGGCACTGGCGGCAAACAGCTCTTCGCCAATCAGCGTATAGTCTGTGGCTACGACAAAGAATGGAATCTGAGCCACCTGTTCGGTACCGGATATTTGAATAGACCCCGCACTGGAGCCGGTCTCGGCAAGAAAGAGGCTCTCCGCATAGAAGCTGCCCATGTAGAAGTTCGTGGCAGGCTTCTCTCTCAGCATGATACCACTGACTGCGGCCACAAACGCGAATTGCATGGAGGTTATGTAGAAGACGCTGTCCTCATCGTAGGCGTCAGGCTGCCCAGCCTCCGCATAGGCGCCCTTCACGGTTTCCTGGGCAACGGTCATGACTACGGGGTCTTTGCAGGGAACCATGAGCCGCGTTCTGTACTCGGCTGTCTTTCTTGCTACTCGGCCAAGGATTGCGTACGACGCGATGGTGGCGATGCCTGAGGCGCTTCCGCTTCCCAGAAGGTAGAGAATGGGCTTACCCATCTCTGTGGCGCGGCCGATGGCCTCGTCAACAGCGGATATGCCGGCCAAGGGGCGTATGTAGAGCTTCTTCCCTTTCCGTGCAATCTGCACGAAGTAGAGCGCCAGGGCGGAGAACAACAATGTCCCAATGAGAACCGGGGTTTTCCCTTTGTGGTACCACTGCCCGGTTGCGGCGACTTCCGCACTGTAGCGCGAATCGGCCTGTTCGTTCTTGCCGACAGTTCTGATGAAATAGATGTAGGGTCTTCCGGATGGAAAGTGGTTGGAAGAAGCAGGATCCTTGTCGCCTCTGTCTCTATACTCGCACAGACCAGGGGGGGTAGCTCCCCTTAGCTCGAATGGCCCGGTTCGCGATTCGCTACGCCATACTTCATACGCGGTGACAAGCCCTGAAGATTCAGCATGTGATGGTTCCCAGGTGATGTCCAGGGCGTGCCCGTTATCATTTGGGACATCCATGACAGTAGGCGGTGGCGTAGGCAGGAGAACGCACTGCGTGGAATCAGCGATGAGTAGGAATGCACAAAACAGAACAATCACGCGCCGCTCTCCTTCTCTTGAGTGCGCACACCCTATCATGCGTAGGGTACCTTGTCAACGCGAGATTCATGTCGGAGTAGAGAGCTGGCTGTTATCCCGGACTTCTCACCAGCCATCGGCGGGACCATTCATGGAAGAAACCCGGCTTGACGAAGCTGGGGACAGAGTTTTGGGAGGAGGTTATTGGGACGAGGAAGGGGAAGTTCGGGACCCGCCTTCGTCGGATGGCTTCCGTCTTCTCCTGGCGGATGCGCCGTGACCAGTCGGCGTGGCAAGCAAAGTTCTGGATGAAGTTTCTGGTCAGGATTCCATGAGAAGAGTATCATACCAGAGACGATACTCCTTGTCCCGGAATAGCTTCCTGGTTTCACCCGCTAATTTGTCGTAATCATAGTTCCGTGATGCGGAAGCCTCCGGCCCGACGAAGCGACGATGCAAGACCTGGCGGCCATCAGGAGTGTAGAAGCTTTCCGCCGGTGTTCCGTCTTCCCAGGACCAGAAAACCGCCAGGCATCGTCCATATTGCCTGCCTCCAACGGTGAGTTCCACAACTCGACCACTGTAGTCATCATGGAGTCCGGAGCAATAGGAAGCGGGGAATAGTTCCTCGTCTTGCCTCAGAAATCTTGTCTGAGGATAGCATGCATCCGCGGTCACCCTCATGATCCACCGAATTCCTTGATCAGTGACTTCGAAGTAATGTAGGCGTTCACAGGTTCAGAGTTCACCGTTCAGGGTTGCCTGAAGTCAGCTTGGGCTATGTGTAAGCGTTCACAGGTTCAGAGTTTCCCGCTGGAAGCGGGATTCAAGGCTACATTTCGGATCCCACGAATCAACGGTTCGATTTCCGGTGAACCCTGAACCTATGAACCTTTCAACCCGTGAACGGTTACCTTTGGGGACAGTCTGGACAAGGCCAGGACTGCCTGTTCCACTTGAGCCAGCGAATCCTCCTGGCTCCGCCTCTGAACAGACTGGGGCTCATCATTGAGGTGCTGTTGTTCAAGAGCGACAAGCCGGGGACCTCTGGTCAGCAGATTCCGCGCCATGTTCTTGGCAATCTGTCGCACCCAACCGCCAAAATTGTATGGAGGCCGCAATAATGACAGTTTCAGATAGGCTCTGAGAAAAGCCTCCTGTGTCACATCCTCTGCTTCGTCAACGCTGCCCAGAAAACGAATCGCTTCCATCTTGACTCCGATCTGATGGCGCCTGACCAGATCGTTGAAGGCGGAAGTATCACCACCCTGTGCTGCTCTCACGAGTCCGACGTCTGACTTCTTGCCCATCTTCTCAATCCCTCCACATTCCATCCCACTAACACATGAGGAGGCGACAGGTTCGGTGGTATCTTGGAAAATCTCAATCGCGCGGCGTACGGCAGGTCAACACCCAACGTCGAATGTGAGGAAGGATCGGGGGATTGAGTGTCATTCTGAGGAAGCGAAGCGACCGAAGAATCTGGGTGGGGAGGAGAAGGAAGCATTGAGCGTTTAGATGACGGAACGAGGAGCAGGGAGAGATTCTTCGCTTCTTGAAGGCGCTCAGAATGACAGTGGTAGTGGACAGAAGGATGTGGCCCCACAAAGTGCCCAATGTCTTCCTCCTCCAGCTCCTCGGCCTAGTAGTCGTCCTTGACCTCCGTATGCTCGGGCTGCATTTTTATGATGAGGGTATCTCGGTGCGGCAAAACGCCGACATGGGCAGAGAGATGTTGGGGAATCCAAGGAGGCAGACATGAAAGGCATTTGGTTCGTCGTACTCATCGGGATGCTCGTGCCGACCAGTGTTCTCAGGGCACAGGCACCTCCCCACTCGGTGATTTTCTCTCCTGTCTACTTCAGCGATGGGGCCACACATCCACTTGGGGCTGACCTTCATTTTGATGCATACGTCTCTGTACGACCGGATGAGCACCTCGATGAAATCTCCCCGGGAGGTCTTCTTGCCGATGGATATGTGCAGCTCGAGTGCGCGAGTTTCCCCACGCAGTGGAGCCCGGGAGAGACGCTTGTGGTCTATATTATCGCCGATGGATCCAACTGGTATGGCCCTGAAGGAGGAGAGTTTCGTGTAGAACTCACCTCCGGCGGGGCACAGACTTTCCCCGCAACCCTCGCGCCCATGCCCGAACAGACCGTCATCCTCGTACCGCTCCATTACGGTGATGGGCTGACCCCGATGCTCGTTCGTGATGTGTACTTCACCGCCTACATTTCAATACGCCCAGGAGAGATCGTGGCTGGGGACGCCATCAATGGTGGTGTATTCGAACATCCGTACGGCACGGCGATTCGGGTGGACCGTGAAGAATTTCCAACAACATGGACCATGGCTGAGGAGTTGGTTCTCGATATCACCGGCGATGGTTCGAACTATACCGGACCAGAGGCTATCGAGATACGGATTCATTTGACACCATACACGCTTTACTGGGCCAGAAGACTACCGGCACCCTAGATCGCTACTAACCCGGATTTCTGGCGGTGAGAATAAAAGGGATTCTACTGTGACGAGGGAGAGCCTTATGGGAAGAACGTCCAACATTCAACGCTCAACATCGAACGTCCAAGGCAAGGAGATTACTATGACAAGCGCTGCGGATAAGAACCTGACCTTGTTTCTTCCCCTCGCTCTCTTGCATTTCGACGTTGAACGTTCGATGTTGGACGTTTGGCCGTATGATGCTCATGAAATACGCGGGATAGCGATTCTGGACAACAGTGACTCCGATGCACGAATGCACATTCGTGCCAACTGCGAGAAATCCCCAAATCGCATGATCGCTGACGCATTGCGCCTTATCCGAAAGAAGAACTGACCTCCGCTCCTGACTCGACATCCAAGGGAATGCGGGTCAGCCCGCGTTTTTCACCGGTTTTCCTTGCAGGACCGCGGACCCCGAGACCTTAGGCTTTCCGTTCACTGCCCCTTCCCACGCGGCAGGATGCTAGCCTGTGAGATAGGTCGAATGGATCCTTTTCGTTTCCCCAGGTCATAGGAGTAATAGTAGACCTGTCTATTCGGGAAGAGCGCCATGACCTCAGCATTCTGCTTCTCTCCATAGTCGAAGGCCACGACGAATTCGCCGTCGAGCTCCAGGTCGTTCATGAGGAAGCCCCAGCCATAGTCAGAGATCTGCGAGGTGATGGGAGCGAAGAAGATCAGCTTCTCGCCCGGGGGAAGGGTCTTTGCCAGATCCGGCAGATCCACCTGGCAGCCGTAGTTATCGCCAAAAATGCGGATTGCATGAGGCCACGTGACAAGTAGACTGTAAAAGATAGACAGCAAGACGGCGCCCGTGAGCATAGGACCCGCCGATCGTCTCAGGCCCGGGGGGAGAATATTCTCGATCTTTCGGGGAAGGACCAGCATGCTGTGAGCAGTCATGGGAAGCAATGTGATGAGAGCGCTGTAGAGGAACCTAGGGCCATGGGAAAACTCGAGGAACCAAAACCTCGCATAGCCGAGAAGCAAAAACAGGGGCGGGAGGACCATTACCCATAGCCGTATCTTCATCATGGATCGCCATCCCCCCAGGAAGGCCACTGCAATCGGGAGGAGGACAACAGGGAACGGCCACCCCAAGACCATTCTTCCGAGCCCTTCGATTCGGGTCGTGGTAAATGAGATCGCCCTTAGCAGAGTGTGATCGCCCATCACTCTTTGGCCGAAACCAAGGCCGAATTCCTTACCGTACAGATACACGGGAGGAGGGTCCAGACTCCCGCCTGTCTGCATAAGATTGTAGAGAACTGCAATGGTTAGCCCTGGAATGGCCCCCAAAACAAATGGACATAGCATGTGCCAGAACTCTCTTCGACGATCCAGAGCAACCCCGACAAAGAGGCCGGCGCCCCAAAGAAAAGCGGTATACGGCCTGGCAAGCAATGCCGCACTTCCGAGCACTCCGGATAGCACAAGCCTGCGTCGTTTCCGAGTTGGATCCAGAAGCATGGCGGTAGACCAGGCGAGGAGAAACAAGGCAAGCGCGTGGTTTCTGAACGACGCGCCAACAATGGGGACGAACGGTGAAAGGGCGAACATCAAGACGGTCAAAGCCGCCGCAGGCTTGCCAAAGCGCCTGAATGCTATTCTCTCAAGGGCGGGAACGGTCAACGCAGTAAGGATCGGATTCACCAGACAGACTGATCCAAGGAGCAGGCCAATGGCCAGCACTGCGGAGTATCCCGGTGGATAGTAGGAACACCAAGCCGGCTCTTGAATTAGACCGAAATGCAAGAATGCCGTTGGGTGAGGGGGCGACGGAAGAGTGAGTCGCCCTGAAGCAAAAATCCGAGCCTGGAAGATGTTGGCAATCCCATCGTATGACCTTGGCATGCAGGTATATGCGAATCTGGCCATGAGAAATGTGCTGAGAAACGCCAGGAGCGAGGCTCCGAGTACATACTTGGCCCGGGGAAGAGACATCCACCATCTCACCGGAGAGAGCATCACCTCAGCCCTCATTCCCGGACGCCACGCCAGCACAATCGCTACCAGACCAACGAGGGGCGATATCCTGGCAACGAATAGACGCACGCTCTCAAGCCACATCACGAACTCAGGGGCATCGGCAGAAAGGAGAAGAACGAAATGCCCGACGGTCAGGACAATAGAAGCCAGGATCATCCGTCGCAGGGCGAAAGAAGTCAAACCGAGGGCGAAGCAGAGCACGAACAGGCTGCAGATCACCAAGGCGGCCCCGTCCGCCACGGAGCTGGATTCCAGGATACCTTGGAAGGCCTGACGTAGAAGAAGCCACACCCCGGAGAGCAAGACGAGGAGGCGCGAAAGAGGGCTATACGCTTTCAAAGTTTCTTTCGCAGCCATGATTCATCCCAACCAAGAGAGTCTGCGCAGAGGGATACATGGAAAGAGTGCTTTCTCAACAGGAACTCTTCTCTTCCGCAACAGCAAATACATCAGCCTTTCCATCGGCAAAACGAGCCATAGTCTATTCGAGCAGTTGAAGATAGCTGCGGTAGCGGTGCGCGGCTATCAGTTCGTCCTCCACCGCTTTTTTGATAGCACATCCGGGCTCATGTGTGTGGCTGCACGAGGAACCGAACCGGCACAGTCCGATGTACTGGCGCATCTCTGGAAAAAGGTCTGCGAGGTTCTGATCTTCCTCTCGCCAAGGCTGAAACTCCCTTATCCCCGGGGTGTCGATGACAGTACCTCCGAACTCGAGGTCGAACATCTCTAGGTGGCTCGTCGCATGCTTGCCTTTGCCTGTTTTCTTACTCAGCTCTCGGACTCTCAGGCCGAGATCCGGCTGGATGGCATTAAGCAAGGTTGTTTTTCCGACGCCCGATCTTCCAACCAAGACCGATATCCGACCGCGGAGAAGGTCTTTGAGTTTTTCTATACCCTCGCCAGTCAGAGCACTCGTGAAGATCGAAGGGTAGCCGATTCTCTCATAGATCCTCAGCACCTCAGCAATGCTAGATCCTTCTATCAGGTCCAACTTCGTGATGCAGATTAGAACAGGGAGCTCTGCGGCCTCGGCGTCCAAAAGGTATCGATCCAAGAGACCCCAGTTGGGTGGAGGCTGTGCCGCGGCGAAGACCATTACTACCTGATCCAAATTCGCCACGATAACCTGTTCAATGGGCTTTCGCCCAGAGGCGCGACGACTGAATTTGTTTCGTCTTGGAAGAATCCGTATGATCATTCCGGAACCGTCAGGCGAACTAGCGAATGCAACCCTGTCGCCGATAGCCACCGGATCAACTGATCGGATGTCACGTACTGTCACGACGCTGGCCCGGATTGACGCCGGATCAGCCTCCGGGTAAATCAGATTCTTCCGGAGCTTGCTGGAAATTGAACAGATGACGACCCCAAGATCAGCTCTTACATGATATCGCCCCAAGCCCTTCTTGAAGACGGTTCCGTGTTTAAGACCGCAAGCAGAGCTTGCGCCGGGTTCATACGCCATTCTTCTCCAAGTCTGTTCTGAGTCAAGATGCCCCATGGAACTCCATGTCGGCGAGCAGAAGCACCTGAATATCCCACCGGTGATGCTCCATTACAAGCTAAGCGTTGGTATTGAGATAGTGTAACTTCCGATAAGTCCGTGCATCCAGCCTTCTCCCCCTTCAATGAGGCTGACTATTGGACATGCATGACGCCGTGGCCATTCCCTCTCCTCCACAACATCTTCGGCATCGGAATCGCTATCGAAATCAGCCACCCCGTTGCTCTCACCTTCATTGGACATCCAGATTTCTATGATTGAGGGCCATGTGATCACTCCTCAGTTCGATCCCGATCAAGTCGTCTTTCTCCGCCTCTATTCATACCCAATAGCATATATGCACACCGATATGCACATCGAACATCGAACATTCAACATTCAACTTCGAACGGGGACCACGCATCGCATCTTGGGATTCCTGCTTGTTCCAAATCCCCAGATCCCATGCCCGCCACAGGAGGCCAAGCCCTTGCTGGTGAGTCACCTATCTGGCTCATACTCCAGAATCAGCGGTGTCTTAACCCGGATTTCTCACCAACTATCGGCTGCAACCGCCGATATAGCATCCCGCGTCCGACGCGGGACTTCGTTACGCTCCGTTCCGTCTTCGCGATGG
>JAUXFG010000076.1 GCA_030620115.1 Candidatus Fermentibacterota bacterium | reverse complement strand
CTCGCTTCGAGATCCGCAAGCTTCAGACCAAACAAGCTTCCAAGGCCCGGTGAATCTCTTGGTCGTCTTGGAGAGCGCGTATGCAGGGTCATTATGCTGGCGGATTCGCCGCACAAGACTGTTCGTGTGACCGTAGTAGAAGCGATCGGATGCTTCGCTGTGGAGAATGTATGTCCAGTAGGTCATTGGAAGTCCGAAAGAGGTCTCTCCAATTGTTGTCTTGCTGGCTCCCCGGGAGGGACTTGAACCCCCAACCTAGTGGTTAACAGCCACCCGCTCTACCAATTGAGCTACCGAGGAAGGTATTTGCGGGCGGTAGATTACGAGGGGGAAAGAGTGGAGTCAAGAGGGGATCAGGCAGGTGTCAGGCAGGCATCAGCCATACTGGACAGGCGCGTTCATGCGCCATACCTTCTCTCCACGGCTTTGTTCTGATACTCGATAGGGTTGAGTGGGCTATACGCCTTCTCCAAGGAAGAGGACCATGAACTTGAAGAAGAAGGAGGAAGACATGCGCCGTATGCTGGCGGCAACCGCCGCATTTTTGCTATTGCTTTCGCTTCCGAGTTCCGCGGAGGATCCGGGATCGCTCATTGAGTCAGGAAACGCGCTCTTGAAGCAAGGGAAGTACGCCAAGGCTATCGAGGATCTTCAGTGGGCGATCAGGGAGATCAGGAAGCTCCAGGCGGATGAACTGATGAAATTCCTGCCGGAATCGGTGGCAGGCTACGAAGCCTTTGATGATGAGGTGGACGCTGCAGCTGCCGCCATACTCAACATCAGCCTGATTGAAACCGGGCGCCGATTTGAAGCCAAGGACGGTGATGAGTCCGTGACCCTGAAGATCATGGCTGGTGAAATGGGCGGAACCGGGCTTGGGGCGATGATGAAGATGGCACAGATGTACGGAACCCAAGACGGAGAGCTTGTCCGCATCAAGGGCCATAAATGTACCATCGAATGGGAGGACGGCGCGGACAACGGTACGCTGACGGTAGTATTGGACAATGATATCCAAGTGACTATCGAGATCAGCCAGGGGAAGAAGGATAATCTTCGGAAATTCGTCGAACTTATCGACCTCGACGGTCTCGAAAGCGTTTCCAACTAGATACCATTCAATTCGTGACCGGTTCTCCCGCTCCGAAGAAGCACCGGTCTTTATCATATCTCTCCCGTGGCGCTCGAGGAGCGGTCGGATTACGAGTACTTCGGCATATTGCCGGCGTATGTGCATTGGTACTCGTGCTCGGCGGTGGCTATCTCTGGTCGCTCTTTCCCCAAGAGCGAGGAATTGAAAGGCTCCCCAATCTCATCCGTCCGGTACTGGTGTCACGAGATGGGCTCGGCACACCGAGTATTTCGGTCAGCACGGAAGAGGATTTCTTCTTTGCACTGGGTTACGTTCATGCCCAAGATCGGCTCTGGCAGATGGATCTCTTGCGGGCGGCCGCGTGGGGAGAATTGACGTCCCTGACCGGGGAACGCGCATCCGCTCTCGATCTATGGCATCGGCGTGTGGGGTTCTATCGGCAGGCTCTGGCTCTCCGGGCGAACCTCCCCAAGGCAGCACATCTCTTGCTGCAGTCGTATGTCAATGGCATCAATGCATATCTCACCGCTCATCCTACCAGATTACCGCCTGAATTCTTGCTTCTGCGACACCGGCCTGCGCCGTGGAAGATGGAGGATGTCCTCGCCAGTGGGGCGATGCTTATGTGGCTGGCTGTTCCCTGCTCATCACGGGTGCCCTCTGAACTGGACATGGAGATGTTTTCCGTGGGGGACAGCATGCTGTCGTTTCGTACGCTTTCGCAAGGTCTTGGGCTTTTTCTGAGCGATCTCTCGGCTTATTGCAGGCAGAGCGGAGATTGGATCCAGTACGACATGGTCTGGGGCTCGACGATTCCTTCGCCCTGGCATGAAGCGGCGCTGGCTATTGGTTCGAGCGAGTTCCGGCGGGGGTGGGCGATTCCCGGATGGCCCGTTCCATTTGCATGCGTGTCATCACGGCAGGCGACCTTCTTGATCACTGGGCAAAACGTGGAGCCGGCATGGAATGTGGTAACGGAGTGGGAGGAAGAGCATAGGGTTTTGGAGTTCATTGGCGACCTCGAACACATCATGTACGAAGACACGGTTCGTATTCGGGACGGGTGGTCGGTTCTCGCGGGTTGTGTTCCTGGAGGGGATTCGCTGGGCACACGGGGCGCCCCGGGGATGGATGCATCCCTGGTCGAACGGTATTTGGGACTCTGGATCATGGGTTCCCGCGAGACCGGAGAGGACTCATTGGAGTTGCGCAAAGGCGGCCCCTTCCGTCTGATCACTGTGGGCCAGGCAGGTGACAGTGTTGTGTTCGGGGGGGCATCAGAGCCCCCGTTAGCTCCCGGATCCGTCATCATGCAGAGCCCGTTTTCGTTTTCCCTCTTACGTCTTCTGGGACGGGACAGGATCGTCATCAAGAAGGCGGGCTACATCAGCGACTCCGATTGTGCCCCATGGGCAACGGGGAAGGTCCCTGTCTCTGCTGGGGTCAGATGGCGGCCAAACCGGGCCGAAGCCCTGCTTTCCACCGGCGAATCGGGGATTCCTGGATTGCCGCACTATGCTGATCAGCTAGTGAATTGGAAGACGAGTACATGGTACGAGCGGAGCTTGACATTTCCTATCACGAAGCGCTGCTGTGTGTTGATACCGCTCCCAGAATGAATGGGGAATGGGGAGAATCTGGAATCTGAAATCTATAATTTGGAAATCTGGGGATGTGAGCCTCACGAAAAGTCGTAAAGCCCGCAAAGAAAGGTTTTGCGACCTTTGGTCGATTGGGGGGATGGGAAATGCTGGATTGCGAACCACAGATTTCACAGATTGGGAGAGGAGATTGTGGGATTGGGGGATTAAGAGTATGAACGTCGAATGAGACGGAGGGGATCTGATATGCTGTTGAGCTGTTGAGGAGGAAGGAGGGAGGAGAGGAAAACATCGAACGTTCAACATTCAACATCGAAGTGGGGATGATGGAAGGCCATGCTTAGTCATGGCCGTTGACGCTCGAACGACGGACGCGACGGAGCGCGTCCCTCCAGAGATGCAATACTTCTTCGGCAAAGGGCTGAGAGCTCTCTTGAGATACATCGAACGACGAACATTCAATCCGCCAGCTGGCGAAACATCGAATGAGAAGAGAGGAAGGGGAATGGGGGTGTGGGGAGGAAGATGGAATGCTTGAATGAGGAGATGAAGGAATGAGAGGAATCTGGGATTTGGGGTGGAGGGGCAGACCAAGCGACGAGGTGACGGTGCGGCTGATAAATCTCTAGTAAATCCATGGATTTACTAGAGATTTATCAGGAATGCCGGATTGCTTGAGCAAGAGAAGAATACGACAGACTATTTCACAGGGAGGAGGCAGGGCCTCATGAAGTGTGAACCACGGAAGGTGAGTCAGATTGCTGAGATTATAAGTGCGACGATCGTCGGTGATCCCGCAACAGTAATCGAGGGCTTTTCCAGCGTTGAGGAGGCGACAAAGGGTGATGTGGTGTACGCGGAGAAGCGGCGTGCCCTCAAGACAGCCCTGGAGGGGCCTGCCGCGTGCATCGTGGTTTCGGAGACTCCGGAGGACTCCCAAAGAACATTCCTCGTGTCTGTGCAGCCTCGCCTTGCCTTCACGCGTATCGTCAGATACTTGGCTCCTCCCGCAATGCCTGAGCCGGGCATACATCCCTCTGCCGTTGTGTCGGATACGGCGACGGTGGACGCGCAGGTTCATATAGGCCCCTTCGTAGTGGTGGAAGACGATACCCAGATAGGAGCGGGCTCGGTTATTCTGGCCAATTCGTATGTGGGTCGCGGCTGTTCGGTGGGCCGGGATTGCACGGTGGGGCCGCACGCGGTTTTGTACCCCGGAGTTCATCTGGGCGACAGGGTGCTGGTACAGGCCGGCACAGTTCTGGGCTCCGACGGCTTTGGGTATATCCTGGACGAGAAGAAGAATTACCTGAAGATCCCTCAGCTTGGGACCGTAGTGATCGAAGACGATGTTGAGATCGGGTCGAACACTTCCATTGACCGGGCAACCCTGGGTCAAACCCGCATTGGAAAGGATTCGAAAATCGATAATCTGGTTCAGATAGCGCACAATGTAGATGTAGGAGCACATACTGCCGTGAGTGGACAGACCGGTATCGCCGGTTCGACCAGAGTCGGTGACTACTGTATCCTCGCCGGCCAGGTGGGCGTCGGTGATCATGTCATCATCGAAGATCAGGTCATTGTGGGTGCCCAGGCTGGCATCCCAACGGGAAAGCGAATGCGTTCGAATCAGATCGTCTGGGGAAGCCCGGCCAAGCCGGTGGACGAATGGAAGCGGATGCTTTCCATACTCAGTCGTCTAGCCAAGCAGAAGAAGGAGGAGTAGAGGGGAGGGGAAAGGGGATTGCGGGATTGCTATGATTGGGGGATTGGGAAGGAAGAACATCGAACATTCAACGCTCAACATCGAACGTTCAAGTCAAGAGGATCACTCTGACAAGCGCTGTGGATACAGACCTGAGCATTTCCACTCTCCCTCACTCTCTTGCACTTCGACGTTGGACGTTGGATGTTCGATGTTGAACGTTTGGCTCCATGATGCGCGTTGAGTCTGAGATCTGAAGGTGAAGAAACGGGGGAGGATCTGCAATCTGGAATCTAGACTGAAGGGCCTATAGAGAACACCGAAACCCAACGCAGCTTTGTGCCGCAGGCCTCCATTGCCAGCACCGATGTCTTGTCGAGTTGCTCGAATCGCGAGGAGTGCCAACCAAGAATAGGGCGTCGTGCTGCGCTCACGAGTCGTAGAGTCCCGGAGCCCTCGATCACAAGACGGATCTCCATGCCCCCCATGGTAAGATGCGCTGTTCGCTCCGAATCCACGTGGATCGTCCAAGACGGGTGTATGTGCCAGAGGAGCTGGGCAGTGAATGCGAAGGCACCCTCCAGCATGTCCTCCACCTGAAGTCTTGCTGTGGAGAGAAGGACGTTGCGGCGATGTGTTACCCGCTGAGGGAGGCGCTGGTAGCCGGTATGGATCGCGGATGCTATCAATCCGTCAATACGAGAGGTGATTCCACCTGAAATCTCATAGGGGAAGGCCCACGTGAATGTATCTACGGGATCGGCCTGATCGAGCTCCTCTACCATGACGGTGGAATGAGCAGAGGTGCCGCGGAAGTAGCTTCGCCATGGTTCTTCTTCGTACGAAAACGTACCGGAGTCGCAAAGCAGCGGTGTGCCGCGAACGGTGCAAATTACGGACAGCGCATCGGCATGGCCATGGCCGTACTTTGGTGGCAGACCTAATGGTGAGGCGAGGAAGAGCATTCCTATCCCGGGCTTCTCTCGTGATCCCATGATCCAACCATCGCGATCAGCAGCGTGGTTGGCCGTGGTGTGAGCGTTTCCCGTAGGATCGGGGAGGGGACGATGGGGGCCGGCAAGACGCCAGCCCGTTCTGTTGGCATGCTCAGGCATAGGCAAATCAACGTCGAGCAGCGCATGGCCGGCTTGGATAAGGCCACTGAGTCTCAGCACTGGATCAAGATCCCACGGCAAGAGCGCCGCGTCGTCGCAGTCCCCGACTTGGGGGAGGTACGACAGTGTCCGGTATAGTTCCCATAGGAACGCAAGGCCTGAAGCCAGGCGCTTCTGAACCGAAGGGGGGAACGGCGTCAGGGGTGAGAAATCAAGAAGTATTCTCTGCGCGAGAAGATACACCTCCAGCACGAAGAGGAGATAAGAGGGCGACTGCTCTCCCGGCGACCCCGAAGGGCCGATGTGGGAAGTCACAGAATCGACAAGAAGATTCCGTCCGAGATGGGCCCAGCGTGGCGCACCCGGAAGATCGGGGAGCAGGCTTCCGAGGCTGAGCAACAGGAGGGCTTCTCCAGCCAGATGGTTGTTCGGTGCCGATGAGACGGAGAGGCTCCAGGCCGTACGTGTTCCCATGGCATGGAGTGAGCTGATTACTCCCGCCTTGGCATCGGGAGGAGTATCCTCCATACCGGTCATACGAAAGAACCAGAGCCACGCGACGGAACGGACTGCCATCTCCAGCGGGCTGATCCAGTTGATCCCATACTCGGGAGGGTTCTCGCCAATCCAGTGGCGGATATGGCGCCACCCGGCATCCTTGAACTCATTCAGATCCGTGAGCTGGTACGCCATACCCAGATCGAACAACCAGCTCTGTCGATTGAGCTCCCATACCCGTCTCACTGCGCCTTGTGGAGGCCTTGATTCCCATGCCCGCCAGAGAGAGGCCGGCATGGTTTTGGGCCAGGCATGACCTGTGATAGGATCCTTATGCCAGGAAGGAGCAGAACCGAGAGATATCCGATGATGACCCCAGAGTGTAATATGCCCATCCATCACCTGTCGTGCTCTCTCCAGCACCTCGTCTCTGTGCATGAGGTCAAGCCGGTGCTTCTGGGGAGTGAAAAAGGGAGAGTCGAAACGAGAATGAACCGCTGGCGCAGGCCTTTCCGGGGTGACTCCTCTTTCAATGAGTGCCTGTCGAAACCGTGCAATTCCACGATAGCAGAGCCTGGTGAGCGAGTTGCGGATTGGGCAAAAAGGAGGAGAGGAGGGCCACGCATCGAGGAAGAGGCCTGGCAGTCTCATGGAGCTAGAAGGGGGAGAATGGCGCTTCTTGATGCATGGTGTCGCACGTCACGGAGAGTGGTGTAGAGGTGGATCGGCAGGCTCAGCCACCCCTGCGGGGTTTGTTTGCACCACGTGCGACCTCGAGGTGATCCATGGTGAGTTCCCATACAGCGACCCAGCGCTCAGGGTGTTTGTTTATCCGGTCTCGGAACATGGCAAGATCCTCGGAGCGTATACCGTGCCGGGAGGTCACGGCAAAGGCCGAGTCGATGGCAGAGGCACTGTCCGTGGCGGTGCTTTGTGCGCGCACGATTTCCGTGTAGAGAGTCGCAAACTCCTTGTCCGAGAGACCTCCGTTTTTTCCGGTGCAGGAAATCAGAGCCAGGAAGATGGCGAAACAGAAAATGCCGCGATGACCTTTTCCCCTACAGACCCCTATCCCTTTTTCCATCCCCCCTTACCGCCCTTGGAGATCATCTTTTTCAGTTCTCTGTGGAGAGCACGGGCCACTTCGGGCCACTGATAGGCAGCGGCTCGTCTCTTGAGCCTGAATTTCCAATCCGTCATATTGTCAGGGTCAGCGATGTGCTGCCTGACCTCTCTGAGGGCCTTGGCCACCGTTTTTGGAGAAGGCTTCACATAATAGCAGCCCCATGCGATGAGATACTTGTCGTGCACGGGGAGGCGCCAACCTGCGTCGTCAGCCATCTCATTCATGGCGCCACCATCATCAGGATGTATGACGGGGAGCCCGCTGGCCATGGCCTCGAGCAAAGCCAGCCCAAATCCCTCCACCGAGGAGGCAGAACAGAAGATGTCGGCTGCCGCATAGCGCTTCGCCACACCTGGAAACTCATCTGTGCCTAGAACCGGCAGACCTCTCCTTTGGTTGGTGAGGCCGGTGGGGAATTGGACGCGGTGGCGGATCCTCAATCGCTCAGCTATATCGGCAAGATCCCAACCGCCCTCGCGAAACTGCTCAAACGGCTTGCAGTGGAGATAGAGGAGAATGTCCTTCTCATCCCTGCGCTTGAGCAAAGAAAGGGCCTCCAGGAGCAATGCTTGCTGTTTCGACCACATGTTCTTCCCGAGAAACATGACCACATGCTTGTCCGTCCATCCCAATATCTCGCGTATCCGTTGTCGCTCTTCCGGGGGGCGCGGATAGAAGAGCGAATGATCCACTGCCGCAGGGATCCAGAGGATGGGTATCTGTGCAAGTCGATGTGCCTCCAATGCCCCGGTTCGATTGTGGGACACTGCTTTGTCCGCGAGCACCACGGCCCGAAGCCACTCCTTGTAAGGCGGCAGCCCCTCCATAGTGTACCACGCCAGTGTCGGCACGCGAACACCCGACTCTCGCACCGCATCGAGCACCAGACGGCACGTGTGCAGTGCATGATCGACGAGCAACACATCTGGCTTGTTTTCCACGAGAAAGGCATCGATGGAGGAGAAACCTGGCCCACTTCCCGCATGGGGCACTACGACCTTATAGGGAAGCTTCTTTTCAGGCCCCGAAAGCCGCTGGTGCAAACCCAGGCAGACCAGATCTGCGCCCATCCTGTGAAATTCGTCACAGAGATTCCTCGTCTCGACCCCATAGCCCGTGGTCAGAGCAGGGCTATCGCTGATGATTCCAATACGCAAAATGCCTCCTCCGAGGAGGAAGGATTCTCCCTCCTCCTCAGTGGTGAGTGCTCCGCTAAGGCATAGCTATGAAACCTTCCTTCATCATGAGTTCGGTTTCTTCCCTCGCCTTCTTGATGGCTGCCGAACTCTTAGCCATCAACTCATCTCTGGTCAAGCTTAATCTGGCAACACCTTGCTCGATTGCTTTCATGCCCACGGCACATGCCTCGCGGGGGAAGACCTCCCACTCGTCCATGGTGGGGATGAGATAGTCGTCTCTGACGCCCTTGTCTTCGGCGACTTTGGCGAGCTCTCGCGCAGCCGCGATACACATCTCGTCAGTGATGGTTGTGGCCATGACATCCAGGGTGCCTCGGAAGATACCGGGGAAGCCGAGGGAGTTGTTCACCTGGTTCGGGAAATCCGATCTGCCGGTCGCCACAATCCGTGCGCCGGCATCGATTGCCTCCCATGGCCAGATTTCCGGAACAGGATTGGCACATGAGAAAACGATGGCATCATCAGCCATACGCTCGATCCATTCAGGCTTCACTGTCCCCGGGCCTGGTTTCGAGACCGCAAGCACGACATCTGCGCCTTCCATGGCTTCAGGAGCGGCGCCACGCTTTCCTTCGGCATTGGAGATTTCGCACATATGCCATTTCTCTTTGTATTCCTTCTGCAAGAACTCCTTGTCCTCACGATCGGGATGGAGAATACCCTTGGTATCACACATGGTGATATTGCCAGGAGTAATACCCCCCGCAATAATGACCCGCGAGATGGCGATATTCGCTGCCCCGGCGCCGATCATGGCAACTTTCACACTGGAAAGATCCTTGCCCACATGCTTGACTGCATTGATAAGGCCGGCCAAGGTCACCGCGGCGGTGCCCTGCTGATCGTCGTGCCACACGGGGATGTGACATTCCTTGCGAAGCGTGTCAAGGATTCTGAAGCACTTCGGCTGCGAAAGATCCTCGAGGTTGAAGCCACCAAAGGTCGGCTGAAGGACCTTGCAGATTCGGATGATCTCATCGGGATCTTTGGTATCCAGCATGATGGGGAATGCGTCTACCCCGCCCAGATACTTGAAAAGCAGGGCCTTGCCCTCCATCACGGGCAGGCCCGCTTCCGGACCGATATCACCCAAACCCAGCACTCGCGTGCCGTCTGAGATCACGGCGACGAAGTTGGCCTTGTTGGTATGCTCGAAGACCTTTTCCGGGTTCTTCTCGATATCCCTGCAAGGGGCTGCCACGCCAGGTGTGTACCAGATGGCGAAATCGTTGAAATCTCTGACACATGCTTTTAGAGTGATCTGGATCTTTCCCTTGTAGAAAGGATGAAGTTCCATGGCATCTGTTGCGGGCTTCTTTGCTTTCGCGAGAAGCTCCTCGACGGAAAGCTTTGGATCGGTCATCGATGTCCTCCAAGTGGAATGTACCTTTTCTCTGGCTAAGTGACCAGAACGCCTCTCTCTTAGGGGCAATGTCAAACATCTTAGCCGCGGGCATGGGCGCAGTCAACCCGCCTTACGTGCCTGTGTGGCCTTGACCAATGCGTCCCGGAAAAGTTCCTTCAGAACTCGAATTGGCGACGTCAGAAGAAAGGACACTAATGCGGAATGTCACCAAGGCCATAAGGCGATTGCTCATCGCTTCGATTCTCACTGTTGGTTTCATGGGGGCAGTGGTATTTGCGGTGTTGGCGCATTTCTCAGCACAACTGCCGCCCTTGTCGGCGCTGGAGCATCCTCGGCAGATCAGTACCACGAAAATCCTCTCCAGCGACGGAGAGATCCTCTACGAGTTCTACACCGAAAACAGGATACCCATCACTCTCGACGAGATGTCGCCATGGATCATCAAGGCCTTTATGGCCATGGAGGACACCGAGTTTCGAGAGCACTGGGGGCTCAATGCGCGACGATTGGTAGGCGCCTTTCTCATCGATCTTCGTGAGGGGCGCATCGCCCAGGGAGCCTCGACCATTACCCAGCAACTGGCTCGGCTCCTCTATCTCGACAGGTCAAAGACCATCTCGCGAAAGATCAAAGAGGCACTCCTCGCTCTCAGGATCGAACGGATATATACCAAGAATGAGATCCTGACCATGTACCTCAACCAGGTCTATTTCGGCGAAGGCGCGTATGGAGTGGAGGCGGCCGCACAGGAATATTTCGACAAGCGGGCCTCGGAACTTGGACCTGAGGAGGCCGCCATACTTCCACCGGCGCATAATAATCCGTCGTTGTACGGACCACGGAGGCGTCCGGAGAATGCGCTGAGGCGACGTAATCTCGTGCTCAGGAGGATGGCGGAAGTGGGAACAATAAGCCGCGCGCAGGCTGAAAGCCTTAAGACGATTCCCTTGAATCTGGCTCCCGATCGACATCGCCCGAGCAAAGCGCCATACTTCGTTGATTATGTGAGACGCCAGGTTGTCTCGCAATTCGGGAAGGATGCCTTGCTCACCGAAGGATTCACAGTCTACACGACCCTCGACTACGAACTGCAACGGAAGGCAGAGCAGATTCTGGAGGAGTTTCTCACCCAAAAAGAGAAGAGTCAGGGGTACAAGTTCCAGCGGGCGAAGGGCGACAGCGCGGGCTATGTACAGTCAGCGCTTTTACTCATGGATGCCGCGAACGGGTACATGCGAGCCTTTATCGGTGGCCGTGATTTCTATGAGTATCAGTATAACCTTGCGGTGGATGCTCCCCGACAACCGGGGAGTGCCTTCAAGCCATTCGTCTATACCACTGCCATCGACCAAGGCTGGTATCCTTCACGCTTGATATTGGATGCCCCCATTGTCGTGGAGATGGTAGATAGTACGGTCTGGCGACCAAAGAATTTCGATGGGAAGTTCAAAGGATCAATCCCCCTGCGCCAGGCACTGCGGGAGTCAAGAAATATATGTGCCATCAGACTGCTGCAGGATGTGGGCCCGGAGGTGGTGGTTCGGTACGCCAAGCGTTTCGGAATCACGACCCCCATCGATCCCTACCTGGCAATGGCCATTGGCAGCGAAGAGGTCAAGCTCATCGACATGGTTCGGGCGTATTCGGTATTCGCCAATATGGGCCTCATGGTGGAGCCCGTGTGTATCACCAAGATCGAGCGGGAGGGCGAGACGATTCTCCGAACACGGCGTCAGACCAAGGAGGTCCTTGATCCAAGAACCGCTTATATCGTGACGAATATGTTGGAAAGTGTGGTGAAAGACGGTACAGGCCATCTGGCGGTGGCCAGGGGATTCAGAAGACCGGCCGGAGGGAAAACAGGTACTACCAATGATTGCAATAATGCCTGGTTCATCGGTTTTACTCCCGACTATGTGTGTGGTGTCTGGACGGGATTCACCGAGGAGCTGAAATCACTGGGCAGGAAGCAGACCGGAGCTCTGGCAGCGCTTCCCATATGGGCCGATGTGATGATTGAGGCGCACAAGGGGCTTCCGCCCAAGGAGTTCCCTGTGCCACCCGGAATCGTATACGTTGCGGTATGCAGTGAATCCGGAATGTTGCCGAGCCCGCGATGTCCTCACATCATGGAAGAGGTGTTTCGGCAAGGGGATGAGCCTAAGAGTGTCTGTCCGATCCATCAACGCCCTGATCTCTAACTGGTGCTTCTCGCCGGATGCCGGTGAAAAATGAGGGATGGAGTGAAACAGCAGCTCGCGCGGGGAGATACGGGATGAAAGGCAAACGCAAGGTGATGGCAGCGGATCGAACGCCTGTCATCCAATTGGGAACGATTCCTCTGGGGATCACGGTGTTCATCACCGGGATGGCCATCATGGTCCTCGAATTGATGGGGAGCCGGGTGATTGGGCCATACTACGGCGTCAGTCTCTATGTCTGGGCATCGCTCATCGCGACGGCTATGATTGCGTTGGCAATAGGCTATTGGATCGGGGGTCGGATCGCCGACGCGAAAGCGCATCCTGACTATCTCTACGGTTCCATTCTTATTGCGGCCTTTCTTGCAGTGGCGATTCCCGCGATCCGACGGCCGATTATCCTTCTTTCCGCACCGATGGGAGTACGGATGGGGTCTCTCACGAGCGCGATGATGCTTTTTCTTTTGCCCATTACGGCTCTCGGTTTTGTCTCGCCCTATGCGGTGAAGCTTCATGCACGAACTCTGAATCGCGTTGGATCGTCTGCAGGCACGCTCTATGCGCTTTCTACTATGGGCAGCGTGGTTGGCACACTCCTCACCGGTTTTATCCTCATCCCTTCCTTGGCCATGGATACGATACTCTATGCCTTGGGAGCACTGCTGGCCGTGGTGAGTGCGCTTTATTGGATGAAGCGGAAGAAACCGAGTCTCATGGCGGCATCGGCGGTGATTCTGCTCTTTGTGGGGACCATGGGCACGTCGGCGGGACGGCCTCCAGCCGGCCTCTTGCGAAAGGGATACCGTCTTGTTTTCAGCAAAGAGACGCCCTATGGACAGCTCAAGGTGGTGGATGTGGGGGAAGGGCGATACATGCTTGTGAATGGGAGCTTCCAGGGAGAGGTAGACCTCGCCACCGGACAGACGCGATCTGGTTATCTCCATCTTATGGACGCCGCATGCAGAGAGTACATTCCCCACGCGGAACGTGCCTTGATTGTGGGCTTGGGCGCAGGATTTCTGCCGTCGATGTTCAGTGGAAGAGGGCTTCTTGTGGATTCCGTTGAAATCGATGAGACGGTCATCCATGCGGCTCGGCGTTTTTTTGGATTCAGGCCAGGCAGGGGAGAGGTTATCCAGGCGGACGGTCGGTACTATCTCGAGACAACCGATCAACATTACGATGGAATATTCCTCGATGTGTTCAGCTCTGAATCCGCGCCGGCACATCTCCTGAGCCTTGAGGTATTCCAGCGGTGCGCGAAGCTCCTGAGTGAGCGCGGCCTCCTTTGCATCAATTTCTTGGGCTTTAGACAAGGCCCTCATGCCCGAGTGGTCCATGCGATCTTGCGAACACTGCGGGAGGTCTTCCCCCATACCTGTGTGTGGTGGTTCAGCTATCCCGGTGAAGGGAATGAGTTTGGGAACTTCGTGTTCCTGGCATCCCATGCTGAGCTTCCGCCACGGGATCTTGGTGCGAGGATCAGGGAAGCCGGTGCTCTATCGGAGCGGAGCATTGCGGAGATGTCCCGCCTGCCAATGCAGGATATCGGGCCCGGGCCAATCATCACGGATACGTATAATCCCTTGTTCGCTTGGAATAGTGAGGCAGACCTGAAGATACGTCGCGGCATACTGCGCTATCTGCCTTCGGAACTTCTTCTGGGTTAGGCAGATTCTATCGTCTGTGCCCCAGGAGAGTATGGATCATGAGAGGGAGAGTGTCAAAATGAGAGGGCGAAGGTGCCTGATTGGATTGGTGACGGCAGCGTGCGTATTCACCGTGGCCTACTGCGGTTCAGACCAAAAGCCCGCGAGAGAGGAGTCGTCGGGATCCGAGATCCGTCAGGCGAGTTGGGACCTTGAGCAGTTTCTGGAGAGCTATTTCTCATCTTGGTCTCAGGGGGACATTGAGGGGTACAGGGCTCATTTCCATGAGGGTGCTCTTATCGCGATGGTGAGCCATGGCAAGATCGTTCTTTCCATGGGGCGCGATGAATTCGTAGAGCTCCAGGCCCGCGAGCTGGCATGCAGGAATATGATAGAACGTCTCACATCCTTCGAGGCTGACGAGGATCACATCTCCGCCACGGTTCGGGCTCATTGGCTCCTGGAGGAGGGAAGAAGGACCACCACGGGTGTCGATCGATTCACATTGATCCGTAATGCCCAGAGGCAATGGAAGATTATCGCGCTCCTGTTCTACGCGGATGAGTGAGGGCGTCCCCATCGAGAAGAACGAGCATCCGGGAGCGTGAAACTTGACAGAGGGCATGGAAAAGCACATGATCCTTGATAGGGTTGGTTGATTTGGCCCTATCGTTGCCTGTGAAGGCGCATTTTCCGTCGTATCAGCGGCGTAAGCAATTCTTGCGGAGGTGGAGCATGAAGAAATCCCTTCTTCCTATTGCAGTCGTACTTGCTCTCTGTCCTGCGGGAGCACTGGCCCAATATGTCGTCGGACCCTCGGTCATCGCCGGTGGTGGGGCGCGGATGACGGGTGGAGGTTATGTCATAACCGGAACAACGGGGCAGAGCGCCCCTGTTGGCATTTCAGACGGCGGGAGCTACGTGACTCATCACGGCTTCTGGCATGCGGTAACCGGTGGCGGTGGTTTGAGCCCCATGGCGCTTAGTATCGAGTTGATCAGTGCGAGCACCGCACGGCTTTCTTGGGGCGCGGTGACCGGTGCGACGCACTACGATCTCTACCGGAGTACCACGCCATTCTTCCATGCATCAGGGGGCGCGTGGCAGATTGTGGCCCATCCCACCACACATCGGGATTTCACTGGTGGCATCGGCAACACGGCTACGAACTATTTCTTCCTCGGGAAGGCGCGGAACGCGAGTCAGACATCATTGGAATCGAATATTGTAGGGGAATGCGATTTTGGTGCGGATATCCCACGTGCGGGATTCGATCTCTCCGAAGAAGGGGCAGAAACAAGACGTTGAGCTTGGGCTGCCCAGCCCAATAGATGGCCCGAACTTCTCACCAACTATCGGCTGCAACAGTCGATATGGCATCCCGCGTCCGACGCGGGACTTCGTTACGCTCCATCAGCCTCCAGATACTTCGCTGGCGCTCAGCACAGGCTCCTCGCAGGGGATACGCCTGCGGGGTTTTCAGTCGCAAGCCTCGCATTCAGAACCATCTCGGCTGTTTCGCTTCGAGAGCCGATGAGAAGTCCGGGCTAACAGATCCTGGGAAGCAACTCTCCCGCGGGGTATTCCACCACCCGATGCGTACGCATGGTTGTTTTGATCACCACTGATGCAGGATGGTCACTGGTAACCTTACCGATAATGTTGCTTTCGAACCCAAGGTGATGCTCCCGCAGAGCTGCCAAGGCGGCCTCGGCCTCTTCCTCCGGCACCACGGCAATCAGCTTGCCCTCATTTGCGAGGAAGAGCGGATCAAGGCCGAGGAGTTCGGCAAGGCCCATCACTTCCCGGTGAACCGGGATCGCGTTCTCGTCAAGTTCAATACCGACCCGTGAAGCACGGGCGATCTCGTTCAGGGTGGCGGCTGCGCCCCCGCGAGTAGGATCTCTCAGGCATCTGGTGTGGGGTGCGGCCCGCAGCAGCGTTGCCACAAGCGTGTGAAGCGGTGCGCAGTCGCTCTTGATATTGGAAGTAAACGAGAGTTTCTCCCTGGCAGCCATCACGGCAATGCCATGGTCGCCAAGAGCTCCGCTCACCAAAGCAACATCTCCTGGTCTTGCCTGATTCGGGGCGATCCGCCCGATGAATGCGGGAAGGGCTCCGATGCCCGACGTGTTGACGAAGATCTTGTCCACGGCTCCGCGACCCACGACCTTGGTGTCGCCGGTGACCACCCGGATCTTTGTTTCTTTCGTTGCTTCACCGATTTCTTCGATGATTCTCCGGAGCAGATCGATCTCAAGGCCTTCTTCGAGTATGAGACCAAGCGAAATGAGAAGTGGCTCCGCTCCTGACATGGCGAGGTCGTTTACTGTGCCATAGACCGCGAGCTTCCCGATATTCCCGCCAGGGAAGAATAAGGGGCTCACCGTATAGCTATCGGTAGTAAAGGCCAACCGCTCGCCAAGATTGCTCAGCACCACCGAATCAGGCAGGCACGAACGGGGGTCTCCGCCAAGGGCGGGCAAGATGATTTCCCTGATCAGTTCGTCACTGGCTCGGCCGCCGGCACCGTGAGCGAGCGTGATGGTTTTACCTATTGGCATCTTGATATCTCCTGGTCATGCTCATGCTCCCCGGTAACGGTAGTGGGCTGCACAGGCTCCTTCGGGGCTCACCATACATGGGCCTACAGGGCTATCAGGAGTACACGAGACAGCGAACAGGGAACAGTCCTTGGGTTGCGACACACCCTTGAGCACATCGCCGCACAGGCATCCGGGGGGTTCAGGTGCTGGCTCGACCTGAGACAGATCCCACGCCTTTTCCGCATCCCACGGCGCAAAGGCCGGCGCAATGCCCAACCCTGTTCCCGGAATGAGGCCAAGGCCCCTCCATATGGCGGGGCGAATCTCGAAGACCTCATCCATGGCTTCAAGAGCTCGCCGGTTGCCTTGAACCCTGACTGCACGTGTGTATTGATTCTCCACTCGTGGTTTTCCTTCAGCTGCCTGCTGAAGGATCAACATGATGGCTTGCAGGAGGTCCAAGGGCTCGAAGCCGGTGACTACCACGGGGCGGTTGTACTCGTCGGCAAGGAAGCAGTAGGCGTCGGGACCGATAATCGTGGTCACATGGCCGGGGGCGATGAACGCACCGATTCTGCTGGAACTGTCTTTCACGAGCACCCTGAGGGCGGGTGGGATGATGAAATGGGTGGAGAGGACCTTGAAGTTGGCCAATCCCTGGCTACTGGCTCGCTTCAATGCCAAAGCGGTTGATGGAGCCGTGGTCTCGAAGCCGATGGCGAAAAAGACGATCTCCTTGTCCGGAAGAGCGGCGGCCATCTCAATTGCCTCCAAGGGAGAGTAGACCATCTTGACCGAACCGCGTCCCCGGGCCAAGGAGAAGAGGGTACCTCGCCTTGTGGGCACACGCATCACGTCACCAAAGCAACAGAGCAGAATACCGGGTCGAGTTGAGAGCTCGATGGCTTTCTCGATCTCGTGTTGCGGGATGACGCAGACCGGGCAGCCAGGCCCGTGGATCAACTGGATATCAGGAGGAAGAAGGTCGCGAATCCCATATCTGCAGATGACATGGGTATGCCCGCCACAGACTTCCATGATTCGTATGGGGCGAGAGAGCCGCTCGATCCGGCGAACCAAACCGGAGCCAAGAGCTCCCTCTCTGAACTCCGAAATGAATTTCATGGTTATTCCGGCTATCTGTTCTCAGCCGATATCCCCGACATGCGGGGTCTCCGCAGCCATCTCGGCCATCTCCTGGAAGAGCTTCAACGTCCCCTGGGCCTCCTCCTGATCGAGGACGCTGATGGCGAAACCGGCATGCACGATGACATAGGAACCCACCTCCGCCTCTGGCACCAGCTCCACCGACGCCTTATGCCGCACACCTTCGATCTCGATCATGGCGAGACCGCCTGGTTCGACCGAGATGACTTTGGCAGGGATTGCGAGACACACGTTTTCTTACCTCCTTCTTAACCCGAGCTTTTCACCAACTTTCGGCTGAAGCAGCCGATATGGCCCCGCCTGCGGCGTTATGCTCTGTCGGCTTCCTCGACGTATCGCAGAGGATACGCCTGCGGAATCCTCAGTCGCAAGCCTTGCATTCAGAATCCCGCGTCCGACGCGGGACTTCGCTTCGAAACCCGGTGAGAAGTCCGGGTTAATGCCCGGAAATGGTGAAGCCTCCAAAGAGAAAAGTCAACGAAGGTG
>JAUXFG010000071.1 GCA_030620115.1 Candidatus Fermentibacterota bacterium | reverse complement strand
TACCTATCGAATCCGAAACCTGCCAAGAACTCCGGTCTCGATACTGGAACGATGCTACCGAATTGCCCGGGAAGAAGGGCTTCAGTTCGTCTACCTTGGGAATGTCCCCGGCCTGGGATATGAGGACACGGTGTGTCCTTCTTGTGATTCCCATGTGATCCGTCGCCGTGGCTACATTGTGCTGGAGAACTCGCTGAAGAACGGTACATGCCCCTCTTGCGGGAGTACGATCCCCGGGGTGTGGTCGTAACGTGTTTGAACAGCCATAAGACGAATGGACTATGCAAGCATGGCTTGCTTGGGAAAAGCGGTAGCATGGCTACCGCACTCCAAAGTAGGATGATGGCGTTGCTGTTTTTTCCATAGAGTTCTGGGGATGCTTCAGGACAGGTTGAGAAGTGGTTAACACTTTCCTCCTGGTAATAACCTTCCCAAGGAGAAGAGATGTCGAACGTTGAAGGGAAGATGAGGAAAGGGGAGCGAACGTCCAACATCGAACTTCCAACGGAAGAATATGAGAGTGAGGATCGGTTGAGGCTTCGAGGCCCGCCCGATGTCGTTCATCGGTCAATGTTCTTGGATATGTCCAATATCCGGATCCTTGGGGAGGAGGGCAAGGTCCGATGGGCATCTTCATCCCAACTTCGACGTTGGATGTTGAATGTTCGATGTTCAATGTTCAAGTATCAAAGGGACCTGAGATCAGTGGCTTCGCTCCCTCTCCTTGAGGAGAGGGTTGGGGTGAGGTGGGGAACACGGGAGGACTATCAGCGGAGTCAGTGTTCCATTTACGCTAAGACTGTAAAGCGGCAAAATGAAGCATCCCGAGCTTAGGTCAGGAATCGGCTCATAATCTGGCGGGATCACGTAGATGAATAGCAGCAATAGCCGAAGCCCATTGCCTGTCAGTGTCGTGGTAGTGAACTACAATGGGAAGTCGTTCCTTGAAAATTGTTTGACCAGTCTGAAGGCACTGGACCCGCCCGCTCGAGAGATAATTCTTGTAGATAACTGCTCTTCTGACGGCAGCGTGGATTGGGTCAGAGAGCATCACTCCTGGGTGCGCGTGATCGAGGCTGGGGCGAATCTTGGCTACTGTGGCGGGAACAATCTGGGAATCACGGCATCAAGCAGCCCTTTCGTGGCGCTGCTGAATAACGATACCAAGGTTGAACCTGACTGGCTGCGCCTTCTGCACGAGGCACTGAACCAAGATCCGCGGGCGGCTGCATGCTCTTCGCTGGTGATCCTGCCCGGTGATCCCCATCTGGTCCATTATGCGGGTTCTGATGCCCATTTCATCGGGCATATTGCCAATTGGCATTATCTGAGGCCACTTCATGAGGTAGAAGGAGGGCTTGTCCCCGCTGAAGTGGGGGTATACGTGGGATCCTCGGTCCTCTTGCGGAGGGCGGCGTTGGACGATGTGGGGCTGCTGGAAGAGGAGCTGTTCATCTACGAGGATGAACTGGATATGTGTCTGCGGTTTCGATCCCGGGGTTGGCGGATCCTCTTTCACCCGAAATCCGTGGTATGGCACTACTCCGGCACACCGGATCTTGCGGTTCGTGTCAGGCAGCGCTACCCCAGCCGAAGAGCTTTCCTGGTTACCCGCAATCGATGGCTTGTGCTCCTCCGTACCTACGAGGCGGTATCGCTTCTTGTGCTCGCTCCCGTTCTCGTCCTGTTCGAGCTCACCTGGATGATTGCCATGATCGTGTCAAGGAATGGGAGGGAGTTCCTGAGGGGGCTGCAGTGGAACTGGCTCCATAGGAGATGGGTAGCTGAAGAAAGGAAGAGGATCCAGACATTACGCACCATTCATGACACCGAGCTCCTCACCGCTCGTCCTCTCACGCCGGTACCCGGCATGGCAGAGACAGGGTTCGCTCTGCTTGTGCGCAGAGCGGGCGAATGGGGGCTGAGGCTCTACTGGAAAGGCGCCCAATGTATGCTGCGCCTTCTATGGCGGGGAAGGAGAACGTGATGCTACCTAATTGGATTGCTATTGCCTTGCTCTTGGGGAGCAGTGCTGACATGGAGGGGAAACCGGTTCTGGTTCGGAGCAATGAACAAGAGACCGTGGTCTCCTTGGTGAGCATGGAGCCAACCTGGGAAGAGGTGATACGCCGCGGCACAAACTACACCGCGGTGAAGCTCCCAGGCGCCGAGTCTTTTGCGGAACCGGGGGAGCCGATGCTCCCCGTATATCGGTTTGCCGTGGCGGTTCCCCCGGGCAGGACGCCGCAGGTTTATGTCAACATTTCTTCCCGGGTCAGCTTTCGCGACGTCACCCCTCCCCCGGCACCCTTGGAAACCATCATGCCTCGACGGAGAGGTGAAGGCATGGAGCCGAGGCTGCTGGAGGTGCCGGCAGAATATTCCGCGTCCACGTATCCCAAGACGCGTGGGCGAGTCGTGGCGCGCGGGCGGATCCGCAGCCTTGATGTGGCGTATATCGAGGTTTGCCCCTTCGAGTACTTCCCCCGGCAAGAGCTCCTCTGCCTTGATCAGAACATCACGGTGATCATCCGCACGGAACCCGATCCTGCCGTTCCCGTACTGCGGCGCAAGGCTCCTGAGGAGTTCGACCCCATGGAGCCCGTGCTCTCACGATTGCTCCTCAACTATAAGGAGGCAGGGCCATGGCGACAGGGCCCCCCTCAGATGGCTTCGAGGCCTTTGGATCACTGGGACCCCCCGGAGAATGCGTTCAAGATCCTGGTGGATCATCCGGGCTTCTATTCGATCTCTGGGCAGGAGCTCGCGGATGCCGGTGTGCCATTAGGTGAAATCGATCCCACAACTATACAGCTTCTCAATGGGCGTGAGGAAGTACCTGTCAGGCTGGAGGGCACAGAGGATGGGAGCCTCGACCATGAAGATGCGCTGGAGTTTGTGGGTTGGCCGGTGTACCGTGAGGATACAGGGAATCGGCTGCTCCCGGTGGGAGGTAGGTATACCGAGACGAACGTCTACTGGTTCACGTGGGGTACTATTCCCGGGCTCAGGATGGGGGAACGGGTTGTGGAAGGCCAGGGCCAGGGCGTGCCCGCTATCCATTTCAGGCAGCAGGTACATCTCGAGCGAGATTTGAATCCTTTTGTGCCCGATGAGGGTGCCATCAGCGGCGACCGGTTTGGTGAGGAGTGGTTCTGGGGGCCACCGTTGACCCCGGGGGATGGCAAGGTGGATTACCAATTCTCCCTCCAGGGGATTGCCCCCGTATCCGATCCCGTGCATATGCGTATCAGCTTGAGGGGTTACACGCATCCCGATTCCCCCCATGGCCCGCCTCATCATTACGGTATTGTCTATCTGAACGATATACAGGTTGCGCATCTTCACTGGTACGCCACTGACGAGAAATTCTACGATTCCCGTATCGACCCGCTCTACAATCCGGAATTCTGGGGTAACGAGAGTACCCTGATCACCGGCGAGAATTGGTTCAGCGTGGATATCACAGGTCAGACGGATTATACTTGGTTTGATGGGGCATATACTGACTGGTTTGAGTTGGATTACTGGCGCGCCTACATCGCAGAGGAAGACTCCTTGGCCTTTTTTAGCCCTCAGCAGCACGGTTCCGGCACATACCAGTATGCGGTGGAAGGGTTCAGCTCTTCGGATCTTGTGCTTCTCGATCTTACGCATATGGAGGTCTTGGAAGGCTTTGATGTCGAGAACCAGGGCAATGGTGACTGTGTGCTTCATTTTCTCGATAGCACAGGAGACAGCACGCAGTATCTGGCCTTGTCCGCCGCAGAGAAGGAAGTGGTGGCAGGGATCGTGCCTGAGATCCCTTCGGATCTGGACGGCATGGAGGGGGCGGAGTTTGTAATCATCACGCACGAGGATCTCGTCGACGAGGCGAGAAGGCTTGCCCTTGGGAGAACGTTCCACCGCCGGCCGGTGATGAGCACGGTGATCGATGTGCAGGATATCTATGATGAGTACAACTATGGCGTCTTTGATCCACGGGCGATCCACGACTTCCTTGCTGATGCATACGTCACATGGGAGCCTCCGCCGGCATTCGTCCTGCTCTTTGGTGATGCGTCATGGGATTACAAACTGAACAGTCCCGATTCGGATCCGGACCACAAGAACTTTGTTCCTTCCTTTGGCAATCCGGTGATCGACGACTTTTTTGCCAATGTGGACGATCAGGGTGGGGCCGACAGTCTGCTCCCTGATCTCTACCTCTCGAGAATCCCTGTGGAGAACGCCGACACCGCCCGGATTGTGGTGGACAAGTTGCTTTCATATCCAATCGATGATACTGGCTCGTGGCGGGAGAACGTGCTCTTGATTGCCGGTGGGTATCTTCAACCCAACGGATATGATTCGAGGAGCGCCTTTGAAAGCCAATGCAGGTTACTCAGTGATCGGTGGGTCCTTCCCGAGCCGGCGCATTATCAATCCGTATTCTTCTTCAGGCCGGAGAGTACCCACTTCGAAGATGAGTTCGAGACTACGGAGGACGAATCGCTCCAAGTCCTCTTCAATGAGGTGGGGACTGCGCACGCAACCTATATCGGCCACGGCGCGAGTTGGACATGGGAGACCATGTTTTGGGCATCGGATGTGGAGAATGACCTTACCAATACGACCATGCTCCCCATGGTAAACAGCATGACATGCCATACCGGTCGCTTCGCCAACCCGGAGATCGACTCATTCGGGGAGATTTGGCAGTGGCAACCTCACGGATCCATGGGTTTCTTCGGATCTACGGGGTGGGGGAATACAAACGTTGATTTTGCCATGGCTGACAGACAGCTCGAGGTTCTCTTCCGTGATCAGGAGCGTGTACCCATTGTGGCCATTCTGCTCTCCAAACTCGATCCGAGGGTTTCAGGCAGCTTGGATCATCCCATGCACTCTCCGCTGCTCTTCCTATGGATAGGCGATCCTCTCCTCCCATTGGCATTGGCTGAACGGCCGGACTGGGTGTTGCGGGATGGGGACATTATGGTGGGGCCACAACCCATTGTCGCAGGGGACAGCGTTGAGGTCAGCATCGTGGTGCGGAATCTTGGCATCGACCCAGGCCCAGGAACTCTGGTGCGGCTATTCGATGCGGAGCCGGACAGTGGCGGGAATGCCCTGGCGGACCTTCCAGTGCCTGCCCTCGGCATTGAGGAGAGCACCACAGTGAGCTGGAATTGGGTGGTGCCGGATGGGTTGGAGCAGAGAGAGATCTGGGCATGGGTGAATCCTGATACGGCCCAACAAGAGGCATATCGGAATGACAATACAAGCTCCACGAGTTTCCAGGTCCTGGAGCCGATTCCCGACCTGACGCTTACCGATAGCTCACTCTGGATTATTCCGGCGGCGCCAGAGGTGATGGATAGTCTTCTTACGGTGATGCTGGCGGTAAGCAACCAAGGTACCGGTTCGGCGCCGGGCTATGGCATTCAGCTTACTGACAGCTCATTGTCCTCGGGCACCACCAATGAGCTGGCGGACTTCCAGGCGCCGGCGTTGGAGCGAGGGAAGTCTGACACTTTCCCGCTCGTGTGGGCGATTACGGATCTTGATGCGGGTGACCACCTCATCAGGGCGGTGGTGGATTGGAGGGGCGTGATCGACGAGCTGGACGAGACGAATAACAGCTCGGCTGCTGCCGTACACATCGCGACTCGCGCGGAGTTGGAGGCGGTTGCGCTATGGATCTCGAATACGAGCCCTCCTGAGGGTGATTCTCTGTATCTGCGAGGGAGCTGGAGTAACACCGGAGAGGCAGAGGCATCGGAGTTCCGGATTCTGCTGACGCATGGGCATCCGGACAGTGCGGACATGTCGATCATCGCGGAGAAGACCGTGGTGGGGCTGGCAGGAGGAGGCGCGGACACGCTTTCGGGCGCATGGTCGACCATGGATCAGGTGGGCCAGCACCGCTTTTATCTTACCGTGGATACCGAAGATCAAGTTTCTGAACTGGACGAGGCCAACAATAGCATGGCGCAAGAGGTCGAGGTGGTTACCGGCGCGGACCTTCTTGTGGCATGGACTCATCTGGAGCCCGTTGAGCCGGTGGAGGGAGACAGCTCATGGGTGGCCTTCTCCATTCGAAATGCCGGGATGATTGATGCGGACTCCTTTGAGGTTTTGCTTGTCTTGGATGAAGAGGCGCTCAAGACATGGCGTGTCGCTCTTCCTGGCCGGGCACAGATGGATTTCAACCATGCCTGGCTCTGGGAGCGGGGCGCTTCTGCGGGAGATCATTCCATTTCCATTGATCTGGATACTGGCGATGAGATCCAGGAGACCAATGAAGAGAACAATACCGCGGAACTGCAGGTCCATGTGATGACCCTTGCCGACCTGGCGGTGACACTCGAAGCGTCGCACGATCAGGCCGTGGAAGGGGATCTCGTCTCTCTGTTTACTATGCTCACCAATGAAGGCGACGCGCCGGTACATACAGTGGCAATCAAGTGGTGGCGAAGTACCGATGCAGGGAACAGTTGGGAGCCCTTCGACAGCCTGTTTTTGCCGGAGTTCAATGGTGGTGGGGCACGGGTGGAGACGACCTCCGTACTCGTCGAAGCCGGGGTCCTCGATTTCCGGGTCACGGTTTCCACACCGGTAGAGGAGAGCACCTTGGAGAACAACCAGGCGCACTGCACGGTGACGGTTCGTGCGAAATATCCTCCTGATCTGGTGATGCGGAATGTGCGCTTCGTGGAAGATACCGTGGTTGTCGGTGAAAACGCCGTCCTGGTCCTCGAGGTGGGCAACAATGGTGAGATCGCTCCGGACAGTGCCTGGGTAGAGGTCTGGAAGATGCCCGGGGATTCGTTGGCAGGCGCATGGGAACTACCCATACCTGAACCTGGGGATACGGTGTCAACGAGACTGGAATGGCCTGCGACCCATGGCGCCAGCAGTTGGCGTACCTGCGTTTCCTGCATGCCGGCAGATTCTTTTCCGGAGAATAACTCGGCAACAATAGTTTTGGTCGGCGTGTGGCCCGCGGAACTCATGGCGGTGAATGACGAGCTTCTTGCCATGCCCCCACGACCACTGGCCGGTGATACGGTATCAGTATCGCTCACTGTTGCCAATACCGGGGAGCAATTGGCTGCTCTCTACACAGTAGCCCTGTTCAGAGGGAATCCGAGCTCTGGGCAGGCGGACACTGCGGAGCTCCTGGCAACCGTCACGCCGGATGTTGGTTTGGCTCCGGGTGAGGAGAGACCGCTAGAGCTATTCTGGGCTACTCCCGATGAACCAGGGAGGCATGAGCTCTATGCATGGATCGATGCGGCCCAGATCGTGCCTGAGCGTGACGAATCCAACAACCTGCTCAGCACCGAGGTGGAGATCCTTGCGAGGGACTTCTCGCTGGCGCGAGTGGTTCCCATCCCTTCCCCGGCTCCGGGCCACACGGAGTTCTTTGTGGAAAGCAGTCACGAGGCGGAAGTAACGATCTCCATCTATACGCCCACCGGCCGGTTGGTGGATATCCTGGGACCCATTGAGGTGACTCCTCAGCGTCACGAGGGTCTGGAGTGGCAATGCCGTGACCGTGATGGCGATCGGGTTGCCAATGGTGTGTATCTTTATCGCGTAGAAGCGCGCAGCCTCAGCAGTCGAACCGAGGAAAGAATCTCAGCCAAGGGGAAGATTTTGGTCATTCGATAGAGCCCCTGGCACGCGAGAGCACCACTTCCACGTCGAGCCCGGATTTCTTACCAAGGATCTGCTGCATCAGTATTTTTGATCAATTACGGATCGGGATCGGGATCGGAATCGAATTGAGGTGTGATCACATGGTCCTCAGTCAAGAGAATCTGGATGTTTGGTGAAGGCGAGAGCTACGGTGTGGCTGATTTCGATAGCGATAGCGATTCCGATGCCGATTCCGAGGACGTTGTGGGAGAGAGGGAGTGGTCAAGGTCTTACTCATGTCGAATTATCAGGTCTCAAAGAGGGCCTGATCGCCGGGCAAACTGATTAAGTATATGCGCAGGAACTTAAATAGTTCGCGGATTTCGCCGTATCCTCCTTCCAGTTGCACCCACCTTACCAGCGAGTGAACTTCCTGCCATGCTGAGATGCTTCACTGATATGCGCGACAGTCATCGTTGCAATGTCAACGAAGACCGACCATTTTGTGTATGATGGGTTGTTGAACCTTGCATTCATCAAGCGTGACTCGTTTCCTCACATGACCGGGACCCCCCTGAAGGAGGTATCATGCGTTACGTGACCGCTTTGCTCGTTCTTGGCCTGTGTGTTGCTGCGGCATCTTCCACTGAGAAGCCGCCGTCGGAGGTTCATCTTTTGCTGCCTTACCCAGCGGGGAAGGCCGATTCCGTACTCGCCACAAAGGATCCCTTGGTGTTCATACCGGAGCATGAGCTGAACGCGCTTGAACAGGCCGTGGAGGCCACGGTGGTTCGACTTCCTGACGCGCCGGTACGCGGGGTGGTGTCTTCGGTCGTGGTGACCGGTGAGATCAGAGACGATGCGGCGGCGCTCAAGGCAGTCTATGTCGTGGATCTCCTTGAGGATGGCTGGCTCTATGTGCCTTTGGTCGGCAAAGAGACACCGGTCCTCTCGGCGGTATCTGCTCGGGAGGAGCTGGTCCTCTCGCCCGGGGGGCAGGAATGCGTGATGCGCCAGACCGGGCCTGTTCCAATGCAGGGCTACTGGGGCGCTCTCATCCGTGGACCAGGGAGGAAAGAAATCGAGGTGGATCTCCTGCTTCCGGTGACTGCGTCGGATGGAGGAGGATTCATGGATCTTCTGTTTCCACCTGTGGGCGCAATGAGCTTCTCTCTGCGCCTGCCGCCGGGGCAGTGGCACGCCACGAGCTCGGTGGGGAAAGCAATGGTAAAGGAAACAGAGGGCGCTCAGCTCCTTGAGGTGTCCCCAGGCCGTGGGGGGGCGATGCGTCTCACGTGGCGCCCCCGCATCAAGAGGATAACGAGGATCTCCGAGTCTGCAAAGACTGCACGCATCGAGGTGAACAGCCAGAACCTGCTTTCATTGGGAGAGGCTGCGCTCAAAGGCTCGGTGAATTTCAAAATCGAGGTTCGTGGAGGCCAGGCACAGCTCCTGAAGGTGGCTATCCCCGAGGGTGTGGAGGTCATGGAGGTCCGGGGTGCGAACGTTGATACATGGGAACAGGAGGGGCCGGAGATGCTTGTGTATCTTGCCGCTCCTGTCAGGGGTCAGGAGCAGCTATTCCTCGAGTACCTCGTCAATCTGGATGGCCCTTCCGGCATTGTGTCTGTCCCCGCCTTTGTGGTGGGCGGCGCGCAGCGTCAGCGGGGAGAATGGGCGGTGGTGGCTACCACCAACATAGAGGTGGAGTTGGAGGGCCAGGAAGGTGTGGAGGTGCTCCAGGCTCGTGAGCTCGCCGATGAGCTTCGAGGGCGCGTCGCGGGAAGAATCCTTCAGGCATTCCGAGGTGATCCGGCAAAGATGCACATTTCCCTGCGGATTTCTCGGCACCGCGATGTACCGGTCTTGGTGGCGGTCATTGATGATGCGCGGATTTCCACGGTCGTGTATCCCACGGGCGAACATGTCACCAGTTGTACTTATGTGGTGCGTAATACCACCAAGCAGTTTCTCGAGTTGATATTGCCGCCCCATGCGGAGCTCTGGCACGTTCGGGTCAATCGACAGCCCGTCCGTCCCGGCATGGTCAACGGCAAAGTGCTGCTTCCTTTGGCGAGTTCGGTGGGAAGGGGCCAGGAACAAGCCTTTCCAGTAGAACTCACGTATATGATTCCACGCGCGGCCCCCGGTCTCTTTGGATTGCTCGAGATCCAGGGACCCTCGCCTGATCTGCCGTGCAGCCGGCTCGCCTGGACAGTGAACTATCCGGATCAGGTTCGTCCTGTGCGGTGGGGAGGGAATGTTGAGCTGGTCAAAGGAAGGAGCGTCCGGGGACTTGGAGAGATCTCCAAAACGTCCGACGATCTCCGCATTCGAGGAGGAAGCGCCGGGGAGATCTTCTACCAAGCAGATGAGCCCATCCATGCGCCAAGCGATTCCAGATCTCGCCTTGAGGGATCTACCTCTGTTAGGGATTTTCTCGAGCAAGGAGAGAAAGCAGAGCTGGATCGCATGTACGAAGAGAAGGCGGCCTACGACAGGAAGGGCGGCAAGCTGCTGCAGCAACTGCGAAAGCAGGGCCGCCGGAACGTGGGCAAGCCCTCGGTCAGTGTCAGAATGCCTGAGGTTGGAAACCGTGTCGAGTTCAGGCAGATCCTCCAAAAGGACGAAAAGCCTACCATATCCTGCTGGTATGTGCAGGCAGGTTCACCCGGCCGGCTATATGCCTGGGCGATTGGCTTGCTTGTTGTGCTATTGATTCTCTTGCGTGTGGCCAGGCAGAGACGCGCCGGAGCCGCGCTACTTGTGCTTTTGCTGTTCTTTGGCTCTTCTTCCGGAGAGGAGCAGAGTTCTCCGAGAGAGGTGCTCAGGATGGTTCCCCAGAGTGAGCTCGAGGGGCTGTTCGCCGGTGGTTCCAGGCAGGAGCAGGTCTTTCTGCCTATCTCACGAGTCCGGAATCTTATTGCGAAGCTTGGTGATCCCGCACGGTTTGTACCCGCAGTCACCTCCTCATTCCTCGACGGAATGAGTCTGGTCGTGTCAGTGGGTGAGGATGAGGCGCTTGTCGAGGGATCAGGGGCGGTCGTCAGTGTGGGCCCGGGATGGCGATATATGGACCTGCTGTCATCCTCAGCCAGGCCGGCGGAGATTCTGTTGGACGGCGAAGCCGCACCGCTCTGGACGCAGGGGCAAGGGACACGGTTATTGGTGGAAGGCGAAAAGAGCCACGTGCTCCACATGAAGTACCACGTTTCTGTTTCGAGCCAGGGCAACAGCCGGACGGTTTCTCTTCCCCTGCCTCCCACCGGAGGCATGGAGCTCTCCGTGGTCCTCCCCCGTGGTTCTTCGGGTCTCAAGGTCGACGGCAAACGGATCGATCTTGTGGATGACGGCGATTCAATGACCGGGTCTATGCCACTCATGGGCAATAGAAGCGTGCAGTTGACCTGGAGATTCGTTCCGCCGGAGCTCGTGCTTCCATCGGCGGTGAGGCCACGGGAGGGTGAGCCAGGAAGAGGGAAGCTCCTGGCCGAAGGGCTGACGCTTTTCTCAGTGGATGCCGGTGTCATCGAGGGGCGCACCGGCCTTACTATCGACATAATCCAAGGCGTCTTGGACACCCTGGCATTTGATGTATCTCCAGGTATGGAATTGCTGGAGGTCTCCTCTTCTTCCATGGTGGATTGGGTTGTGGAGGAGGCTGACACAGGGCAGATGCTGATCGTACTGTTGAAGCCTCAAACCAAAGGAAGGGTCTACCTGGATCTCCTCTATGAGTTGCAGCTGCCTGACACGGTGACGAGCAGGATGGTGCTCGAGCCTGCACTTCGTGGCGCTATGCGATTCAGGGGAGAGATGGGAGTTCAGGTTTTGACCAGCCTGCGTGTGACCTCCACCAGTCAAGATGGAGCGACCCGCACCGACCCCGCCGATCTTCCCACCATTCTATGGAACCGCGCTGAGAATCCCATTCTCCTTGCTTTCAAGTACATCGATCCGGCTTATCGTGTCGGCCTAAAGTTGGAGCAACAGCAAGACATTGCCTTGCTGACCGCCTCTGTTGATCGTGAAGATCTTCTCACCGTAGTGTCTCCTGCCGGCCGGGCAGTTCACAGAGCGCTGTTCACCCTGAGGAACAGTGGAGAGCAATTCCTCAGGGTTGTGTTGCCTGAGAACGTGCAGATTTGGAGCTATATGGTGAACGGGCAGTCATTCGCGCCTGGAAGAAGCGAAGATGGGAGTTATCGGCTTCCCGTGTCTGCGTCGCGAGAGAGGGATGGTAAGCTCGCGCCGCTGCAGCTTGAACTCGTCTGGGTGGAAGAGCATGGGGCTCTCCCGCCAATGGGAAAGATGGAGCTTTCCGGGCCGGAGCTCGATCTGCCCTGCTCTGTGGTGGATTGGACGCTCTACCTCCCCTCGAAACGAAACTGGTTCAGATTTGGAAGCAATCTGACCAAAACGCACGGCAGGGCGAGAATCATGACGCAGACAGCGGTGGATAATGAAGACCAACAAGAACTCACCATCATGCGTCAGCTCAATATAGCGCAGGCGCCGGCGTCATCAGGAGGGGCCGGTCTCGAAGCGGGCGCCATGCCGGTGAAGGTGAGCATCCCACTGGAAGGCGAGCGCAAGGATTTCAGCCGGGTGATGCTCTTGGGTGGGACGCCGACAATAGCTGCCTGGAGCGCTGCACCCGTACCCCCATTTCTTGGGGCGATCGTGGGGATGGTTGTTCTCCTGCTGCTCTGGCGTTACGGACCGGGATTCAGTTTTCGGCGATTGTTCTGGGTGATCGTATTGACTGGTATCATTATCTATGGAGCAGGATACTATCCCCTCATCGGTGCAGCGGTGGGGCTCATTTGGAAATGGCGGGCCGGAAAAAGAGCCAGTTACTCTATGGAGACCCAATACATGGAATAGAGCAGGAAGCCTCGCTCGGAATTCTGGGCTCAACGCTACGTCAGAGAGATTCCGCAACCGTGGCCCCAACCTCAGTCATTGCGAGGAGAGTAGCGACGAAGGCATCTCATGGTAAACAACTACCCCTAAAGCCCACCAGATCTAAGTGACCAGTCGGCGATCGATCTTCCTTCGCCCTCTCGGCAAGATCCCCGCCTCGTCGGGGCTCTTGGGCGAGGCACGCAGGACAATACGAGGATTCACCGCGAGCGAGGCCCAGGGTTCGCATGATCTGCTCATCCTGCTCAATGAGATGCCCTTCTTCGGAATCTGTACCGATCATCGATGGTGGCCCACCGCACGTATCTAGGGGACGTTGGTACCGAATGTAACTTATGAATCCCACTGCCCGACGATTTCTTGCGCTACAGGATCGACGGAGATTCCCGAGTAGTCTCTCCAACGATTTCTACCATAGCGTTTCTTGTTCCGTGAGAGCCTGGAGAGGCCTGGCTCCAAAACGTCGGATGCCGGAACTCTACCTGAACAGAATCACTTTCCTCGTCTCTACGAACCGTTTCGTCTCCATGCGATACAGATACTGGCCTGGGCTCATTTTGTTGCCGTCAGCATCGCAGCCGTCCCAAATGGTTTTGTGCTGTGCCGGATCTTGCTCTCCATCCACGAGGAGCCTAACCATTCTACCCTGCACGTCGTAGAGAGCGATGCGTACTCGAGTTCGCTGAGGGATGGAGTAGCTAAGCTCTACCGTCTCGTTGAAGGGATTCGGGACTGCCGGACCCAATGAGAACCTGTCGGGGATTGGAATACTCACCGAAACACTCACCGGGCCGTATGTTTTGATTGTGCCATCGCTATCAACCTGCTGCAGCTTGTAGTAGTGGATCCCGGCATCCACGCGGCTGTCGAGATAACTGTATTGGCTGCAGGCGGCGGTTGTTCCGGCGCCCGGTATCATGACATCGTTCACCTGATCGTACACTGCTCCCAATGCATTCGCCCTGAACACGAAAAACCCGAGATTGTCCTGCTCACTGGCCGTTGACCAATCCACGAGAACACCGCCCTGGTCCGGACGATATACCGCGCCGAATGACTCCAGGTTCACGGGGATAAAGAGACCACCGCCTATGACAGCGACAGCATACGGTTGGGGTCCCGTCGGGACGTTCTGGCCGATCACCTCGAGCGTCCAATTGCCCGCGGTCGGGCTATTGCGGTGGACTACTTCGACCACGTTCAATCCATCCGCACTTCCACCGGTAGCAGACTCTCCACCGCTGAAGTTGTTGCCCCAGTAACTTGTTCCCCCACCTGGCTCTGTCACTCGGAGGTTGAGATTGTTCACCAATGCCGGATTTGCGGGGGGTGATTTTGAAGGATCGGTCCAGACGAGCACGAACCTTGCAGGGTGGCTGCTGTCGATGCTGAACTGGTAGGAATCGGTATTGCCCGTTGTGATACCCGCAGTCTCGTCTCTGAGATCAAGACCGCGAGTATCGCCGACGAAATACAGGGCATTCTCCAAGAGGACCCTTCCCCAACCCTCATTGTCATTCGGATAGCCCGACGCGCCTGACATGTCCACGCCGCTGGCCACCAGCACGGACTTCAGCAGGGCAGCCGATGGAGTAAAACCATCGGCAGGAACCGCAGACCCGGTGGGGTAAAAGCCCTCCATGAAGTACTGCCTTACGAGAGCTGCACATCCTGCGACAGCAGGTGTGGCCATGCTTGTTCCGTTCCAGCCGCTCCCGACGACGGCACAGGTCGGGCTGGAACTGGCATCGTTATCAACCGACCAGATATCGGGAGGTCCTCCGTTCTCCCCGTCCGCCGGCGCGCAGACAGTAGGTTTTTGTCTATCGTCGTAGGTCGGGCCTCGGCTACTGCTGTTGTACATATTGTCTTGTGTAGCGGCCTGCTGTGTACCGCCCACGCTGACGCAGTTCTTGGCCGTTGCGGGGTAACCTATCGTTCCCGAGTTCGGGCCCGCATTGCCCATCGCAAAATGAACCAGGAATTCGGGGTTATTCCACATAAAATCGTCGATGTCCTCTGCATAGGAATCGTACTCATTATCCTGCCCTCCCCAACTATTCGTATGGATACGCGCGCACCCGTTGTAGGCATCCTGGAAGGCGCTGGTTAGAGCGGAGGGTGGATAGATTGCCCCAAACGTGCACGAAAACCAATCATCTTTGCCGATGTCCTGCATGATCAGACGCGCATTATACGCTATGCCATTGTAGGCTGATAGGGTCGCGGTATAATCGTTGCCGAGTAGAGTTCCCGCAACATGGGATCCGTGACCATCGGCACAACCGTCGTATGCAGCCCCATCACCATACGTGGTGTAGCTCTGGATCTTGCGGTGGCTGGAACCTATGGGGTTGCTTGTGTCGCGGAAGAAACAGCTCTGATAATCAACTCCTGAATCCATCTCAGCTACCAGCTGATTCTCTCCATGAAGTCCGTGATTCCAGATAGCCGTATTTCCAGTTTGGTTGGTTTGCACCACCCATCTAGTAGTATTGTTATGGAGGAAGTACTCTCCCTGTTCTTGAAGGTAGAGCACCGTTTCCAGCCTAGCGATGTCCTGGACTATTTCAGGAGGTATTCTCGCGATAAGACGAGGATGGGCGCTTGCGACGACATCCAGAATCTCGCCGCCCAATGAAATGACGGATTCTGCGACGAGATTCGGGTTCTCGGGGTGGTGAACATAGACGACCAACCGCAGCCAAGGATCTTCTCTTCGCTCGGGCAACTTGAATTCATGAGTTCCGATGGCAGGGTCCAACTTGTAGGCAGGATGGTACATTCCGACCCAAGACACATACGGGAGGGCCTCGACCGTTGATAGGATCTCGGGCGCCATCCTAACCAGGAAGGCATTTTCCGGTATGTAGCTCAGAATTTCCACTCCACCCTGATTCAGCTCGTCCTTTTGAGAATCGAAAACCGGCCTGTCCAATTGGATGAGATAGTACCCGGCAGAGCCAGGGCTTGGGGCGATGGCTCTGAGTTCCGTGGGAAGGGAAGGCTCCCCATGAAGGGGATCGAACTGGTGGGTAGTCAATAGCAGCCGATGAGCTTCCCCGGGAAGAACGGCAGTTAGAAGGAGTACGATTGTGGCAAAGATCGAAACAGCTCTCATTTTGGCCTCCGTTAGGTCGCCATCGGTTTTTGATCAGCAACCCCGCAAGCTGTGGCGACCCAACGGACAATGGCAAAATAATGTAGGATTTCATTGGGAATAGTCAAATGAAGAGAGAGGGGAGGGAAGGCGGGGTCAACCATTGACCTGTGACAATTTGCCGATAATCGAATCGAGTTGTTCTTGGAGGGCTGCTTGTTCAGATAGTCGTGCACCGAAACGGCGATACGTCTGGGACACGGCTGAGTAGCTGATCCCATTGAACAGCCGGCCTATAGCTCCGATCGTCAACCCGGTATGCTTCTCCAGTAAATATCTCATCCCATTCCCTGTCCGCTTCAATTTCATCCAGCAGCCATTTGGCGAGAGCGTTCTGCTCTATGTCGGGAAGTCTCGTGGCGTCATCAGAGGCTTTTCTTTGGAAGCGACTTGCCTAGTGAACATTGATCCAACAATTTCGCACCCAAAGGCTTCCCTGTATTCATAGAAATGGATGGATAGCTGTGAACGGATGATCTGGATTCTGAATGGCCTGCAAATCATCCAAGAGAGATAACAACGGCGACTTCCGTCATCGGGAACACCAAAGCATTGACATCTCATGTGTGGTGAGACATTGGGTCAGATTGAGAATGCTCTTCCAGACTATGATTATATGAAGTGAGGATCAAATCTTGACGATGCCCAATTTTCTGATTATTGGCGCCGCCAAGTGTGGTACATCATCATTGTATCACTACTTGCAGCAACACCCCCAGATATTCATGAGTCCCTGGAAAGAGCCGGCCTTCTTTGCCTATGAAGGCAAGAGGCCGGATTTTCATGGACCAGCGGATAAATGGGTATCCAGCTATACGGTGACGGACGTGGATGATTATCGCGCTTTGTTTGCCGGGGTCACTGATGAGATCGCAGTTGGTGAGGCATCGCCCGCGTATTTGCATAGTCCTGAAGCTCCGCAACGCATTCAGCACCATATTCCTGGGGTCAAATTGATTGCCATTCTACGAAACCCGGTGGACAGAGCTTACTCCATGTACCGGATGTTTTTCCGGCAGGGGCGTGAACCCATCCAGGATTTCGCCGAGGTTATCCGGGTGGAAGGAACCCGCATGCGGGATAACTGGGCACCCGCTTGGTATTATGTACATGGGGGAATGTATTATGCGCATTTGCAACGTTACTATAAGCATTTCAGTCACCAGCAAATTCGAGTATATCTGATGGAAGATTACAAGACCGACCCACATGGTTTCCTATGTGATGTATTCGGATTCCTTGGCGTGGATGAGACGTTTGAACCGGATGTTTCGGTGCAACACAATGTGGGCAGCCATGTGCCCAAGAATCAATCAGTCAATGCCTTCTTGTCGAAGACGGTATTTTGGCTGGCAGGTCCAAATCCCATTCGGGCCATATTGCGGAGGTTCTTGCCGGCCCGGCTGGGGGTGATTGCCCTTCCTGTGGTTTCGTTGCTGAAAAAGGTACAACAAGCCAACATGGCGCCATCGTCACCACTGTTGCCCGAAGTAAGACAAGAGCTTCAATCCATGTACCGGGAAGATATATTGCAATTGGAGAACCTTATCGACCATGATCTTTCAGCCTGGCTGGCGTGAGAATAATGGGCTATTCAACCCGCCGGCAAATGATTCACGGAGTGTACACCTCTAGCCCGGACTTCTCACCAATCCCGCGTCGGCCGCGGGATTTCGTTACGCTCCGTTAGCCTCCAGATACTTCGCTGACGCTCAGCATCCGCCGGCTGGCGGACAGAGGATACGCCTTCGGGCTTCCGTCTCCGTTCTTCGAGCTTCGCCGGGACCGGTCGCCACGACGGCTTGTCACGGCGTTGTCATACATAGACGGGAGCCAGGCTACGCCCTGACAGAGCCGGGGTCCTCGGTCGCAAGCCTTGCGACCACAGCCAACTACACCGCTTCGCGACGAAAGCCGGTGAGAAGTCCGGGATAGATTGCCCACCAACGATATGGCATGTATTTTAGTTTCGAATCCTCATCAAATATGACAGATTCTCCGGTGACGAACGTCATGGATTGTCCAGGAGACTATGCGTGCCGGGACGAGACGGAGAGTTTTACCGGCGGATAGACTTGTTGACAGCTCGGCGGTTAGCCTGAGCAGTGTCCTCACGAGGAGCGAAGACCATGAGCAAGAGTGCAGACGCCAAGAAGGAAACGAAAAAGAAAGCGACCAAGACGATAAAAGAGAAACGGGCCGCCAAAAAGGCCAAGAAAGAAACCAGAGGATAAGCGACGCGACCCCCAGGTGCAATGCTCTCACTGGTTGGCTGGTTGAGGAGCTGTCGATTACTACTAGTAGGGAATCAGCCGGAGACCGGGCACGTTCTTGAAATGCTTTTCGTTACGTGAGGCCAAAGCGGCTCCGTGTTCGAGGGCCCAGGCAGCAATCCACATGTCCGGCTTCGATGCACCATGTAGAAGGGAACGACGTCTCAGTGTCGAGACTATTCGAGCATACTGCTCGGCGGTTTCGAGCCCGATTGCGCCGATATTGAAAAGACGAAGGAAACCGATAGCCTCGAGAAGTCTACTCTCGGAAATGATGGCGCCTCCCTCCAGAAATTCGCCGGCCGCATGACTCGGCACTGCGAAGGTTTCACTCCGGTATTTCTCCAGCAGCGCAACAGTTGGGTGATCATATGAATTCCGGTTTCTCCACAAATCAATGAGGAATGTCGTATCAAGGCAGATCACTTTTCTCCCAGCTTTCCGCCTGACGGTCTTCATTCACCACTCCGAGCATGATATCCGCATCCTCCCTGGTGAGAGATGCGAAACTTGAGAGTCGTTCTAGAATGTCGCTGCCCGTGTGGGTCGTTTGCACCTCGCGAAGTAGCCTATCGATCGCTTTGGAGAAGGATTCAGACTCACCTCTGAGGCGTGACAGCTTCTCGTACACTTCCAACTTGAGGGCGATGTTCTTTATGCTCATGCATGTAATTTTACATGTATGCAGCAACCAGGTCAAGTCGCATGTCATCCAGGAGAGTCTCATGCACCAACGTTATATATCACCCTTAGAAGTAAGAGATACATTGATAGGAGTATCGGAGAGCGAAGGAAACGCGGTATTGCGCGAGAGAAAACCTCCTTGTAGCATAGGAGCAAGAGTGTGAGCAACAACACCACAAGGAGGTAATCAGGACAATGAATGAAGCTACCCGATATGCGGAGTTCTGTCAATTCAGGCGGGAAATACGAGGCTCGAATGAGCACGTCATTGTGGGCATCGATGTGG
>JAUXFG010000032.1 GCA_030620115.1 Candidatus Fermentibacterota bacterium | reverse complement strand
TTCAGGCGATAGAGAAGGGCCGGGATCTTGTTGAGGAGGCGGACTGGGATGTGGAAGATCTGCTCGATTCACTTCAATAAACTAGCTATACTAGCTACGTCCCCCTATGCCCGTCCCCCTATGCCGCGTCCCCATTTCATTCTGGAGGAGCCAGATGGGATCGGCATTCCTGCGGATGAACTCGTCAACGGGGAGCCCGTCCACAGTGGGTGGGCGCTTCACCCGCTTCTGTTTTCCGTTGATGAAGACGGTCATGTATTCACGCTGGCGACGTTTCTTTTCCGCCTTTCCTGCGGGAGTGAGTTTTCGTTTCTTTTTGCCCATCTGGCTATCTCATCAATTCGCAACGTCATGATCACGCGCGGCGCGGCCAGGCGACGTCGCGTGCAGCAACAGGTTGGCCTCCGTGCGGAGTCGATTACTTCGAGGCGTATTCAGTGCGAGATTCACGTAGGAGTCTCGATGAATAGTTCGATTCGAGTTTCTTGTAATGATCGAGCAAGGCCTTCGTATCATGTCCGTATTTCTCGGAGATCTCATGTCGAATCTTGCGGATCTCGTCGATGGGGGGATCTTTCTTCATCTCGGGACCTCCTGCAATCCGATGAGTTCCATGGGTGTGGTCAATATAGGCACGGGTAATCCAAGCAATGTGTTGACGTGTCGAATGTGTTCTTGCTTGTTAGCGTTGGCCAAGTGCTCGCAGTTCCAGGTCAGGAGAAACTGGCATCGATGATAAGAGGCGAGGGCGAGGTGCAGCGCGTCGCCTCTCGGATCTCGCGGCATGACGTGGCGTCGCACGTATGTGTCCACGATTTCCCCGATAGGGACCTCAATGGCAAGCAGGGGTAAGCCGGAGACCAAATTGAGGGTTTCCGGCTTCTTTGGATGCTCCCCGGTCTCGAGTTCCTCGATGACGGGAATGCTCGTCACGCAGGCGTAGCCTACCCTGTGGTTGTCCCACCATTCCCTGGTCCACTGCCTGCGGGCCACCATTTCAGGCTCGGTCCGAATTTCGTGATAGAAGCTCGGAATCGTCGTTTCTATGTATGTTCTAGGGAGCACCATCAAAACCTCCATCATCACCCACAGTCCACCATAGGAAGAAGCGCATCGGCAACGCTGTCAAATCGTTCCCGAGCCCAATGCGTCGCCTGCAAAGCAGCTCGCGCACATTCGGACGGCGGCGCATCCGACGTCCGAACAGGGATTATAGGATAGTTCGGCCTACAAATATATACATATATAGCTCCTCATAGAAGCGAAGGCAACAGGTATTCAGCGGAATCCAATGGTTTGAGGTTGACTCAAGGCGATGAGAAGAACCAATGGGGAGTGATATATGGGCATTGAAATGAAGAAACAGAGAGATAGCATGACCAGATCACTTGTTGCTCCGTTCAATTCGAATCCGAGATGGCCGAGCGGTACTGTATCCAAGTGGTTCTAGATTAGAGGGTAGGGGAGAGCGATATTCCCCATTTCTTGCGATGGATCCGAGCGGTTTTTGCTGCACATAAAGCTCCGCGTAGAAATAACTTCACATTCTTGTATCCTATATTCATCCGGCCGTCGGCGGGGCTATGCCTCCCGTCTACCTTTGACTACGCCGTGACAAGCCCGTCTACGCCCCTTCGACCGATCGACGTTGCTCACGGCAAGCCGATGGGCATGGCATGCCATGTCCCTACATGGGGGAGATCAATTATGCGGCAAAGCTGTGCGCGAAGATTGTGAACCCTTTGCTCCACTGCTCGGGATTCGGCATGTCCCCATGAAGTACTCACCCATGATCGAGTTACCGCCGAAGATCACTGCATGAGCTGGACATTTCCCCCGTGGACCGCGACGAGCTCTGACCATTATGACCATGAAGATTGCGATCCGATTACCGGGCAATTACCTTCCATTCTCCCGTGAAGCCTCTGGACCTTTTTGCCGGGATTGGTCTTCTGCGATGGTAAAGAATTCGCGGAGATAGCGTGGAATGAGAGACATGGGTCAACGGCATGATTGGCACATACGCACGCACAACCGTAATCAGCTATGGGCAAGGAGCAAAGCCATGAAGACGGATCTTCTCCTCCTCGTATTTCTTCTGAGTGGGCCTTCACCTCTCCATGCGACGGTCATTCACGTACCAACGGATCAGCTATTCATTCAGTCGGCGATCGGTGTCGCTGGCAGCGGCGATACAGTTCTTGTAGATCCAGGGGTTTATGTTGAGAATATCGATTTTTCCGGGAAGGATATTGTCTTGGGAAGTCTTTTCCTCACTACAGATGACGAGTCATACATAAGCCAGACTTCTATCGACGGCGGAAACAACGGCACCGTGGTCACCTTTGCGGGCGGAGAGTCCCCGGCGGGGAAGCTCTGTGGGTTCACCATTGAGCACGGTTCGTCCAACGGGGATGGGGGTGGGATCCTTTGCACCAACGGATCGAGTCCGACTATCTCAAATGTCAGGATCACAGGCAATCACGCTTCCGATGATGGCGGAGGGCTCGCGTGTGTGCTCGGCTCGCATCCATTGATCAGAAATGCAAGTATCGATGCCAATACCTCAGACTGGCATGGCGGAGGCATCTACTGCCATATGTCGAATCCGACGATATCCGATGTCACAATCATGGATAACATGTCCTTCCGCGAAGGTGGGGGGATCCATTGCAGCTCGACAGCCAGCCCAATACTCAGCAATGTCGAGATCTGCTGGAATCAAGCTTCGCGCGACGGCGGCGGCATGGTTTGCACCTACGGAGGGGATGCCGTTCTTGAGAATGTCTCAATCCATCACAACTCGTCCGACATGAGTGGTGGCGGTTTGGCGTGCCCCCACAATGGAAGTCCCATTCTTACCTGGGTCAGTATCACGGAAAATTCCGCTGCCCTCAATGGTGGCGGTTTCTCCGGGGGGTATGTCTCCAAACCACGCATGGTCAATGTCACGCTCAGCAAGAACACAGCTCTGCAGGATGGAGGAGCAATCTGGTGTAGTGATTGGACCATGATGGATGTGGTGAATGCTATCATTTGGGATAATGAGCCTGATGAGATTTATTTCGATCCGGCACATGGTGGAAATAGTCTGACCATCGGCTTTTCTGATCTGCTCGGGGGATACGATGGAGTCACCACGAATGATGCGGGTACAATCAATTGGCTTGACGGCAACATCAACGAGAATCCACAGTTCGTTGACCCCCAAGCAGGAGATTTTCATCTTCAGCAGAACTCACCATGTGTGGATGAAGGCGCCTACTTTCTCGTCTACGAAGGCGATACACTGATCAACATGACACCTGAAGAATACCACGGAGCGCGTCCTGACATGGGTGCGTTTGAGCTGGAATGGGTATCCGTCGAGGATTCCCCTCGTTCATCACCCCGCATGGTCATCCTTCATGAGCTCGACCCGAATCCTTTCTCTTCGACAACCAGAATCCTGTATGAACTCCCGAAAGAGTCGAGAGTCAGACTATCGATTCGAGATGTTGCAGGGCGCCGTGTGCTGATACTCGTAGATGCAGTGTTGCCGGAGGGAAGCCACGTGGTTCGCTGGGATGGGACAAGCGACTCTGGAGCACCGCTTTGCTCAGGTGTCTATTTCTGCCACCTCCAAGCCGGAAGATCAGTGCAGACCACCAAGGCTGTGTTGCTAAGGTAGTTCCTGAGTCAACACTGATCGATTGCCACCCGGGCTATCCGGATCGTGAGCAACTCGCAGCAGGTGAACAGTTGCTGCTCTTACCTGACTCGAGTCATGGGGCGCGTGCAGAGCACGGAGCCGTTCAGTTGCAGGCGGCACCAGTAAACGCCCGAGGCCAATTTCCCATTCTTTGACGGTTGCCAAGAGATCTGGTGGCATCCTCGATCGAGATAGCCGTGGACCAAGACGCCCGTGATCTCACCTCGCGCATTATAGATATCCAAATGAACCACCCCCGGTTGAGGGATCATGAAAGCAATCGACGTATTCCCTGAAAAGGGGCTGGGGAAGTTCGACAGTGTATACTTCTCGCGTCCATCCGGGATCAGCAAAGGATCGGCGGTCTGTGCCTCGATGTTTATCAGGTAGACATCGATGAGGCCGGCGCCATAGGACATCGTCGTACCGGTGGCCACAAGATCGCCGTTCGCCGCTTCGATCAAACAGGTCCCGCCGTCGAAGTGATAGCCACCGAATGTCTTCTCCCACTGCAGGCGACCATATTGGTCCGTCTTGACGACATATACATCGCTGTGATCAACATCGAACGAATAGGTTTCGCCACAAACCGCAAAACCACCGTCATCCGTCTGAATGACGGAGTAGCCCCGGTCATCATTGCTTTCCCCATGCTCGTAGTCCCACAGCTGATTCCCATTGCCATCCACTTTCAGAAGATAGATGTCATCGCGGCCGACGCCGGATCCTACGTCATTGTATCCGGAAATGATGAATCCACCGTCAGCGGTCTCCGCAATGGCATAGGCTCGATTATCTCCGTCACACGGGAATGTGCGCAACCACTCTTGGGTTCCATCGCGATCAGTCTTGATTATCAAGATATCTCTGTCGCCTCCACCCCAGTTCCCAGTGTGGCCGGCTATGATGATTCCACCGTCGGTCGTTTCCAATGCGGCTCGACCCGTGCCCCCGGCCAGAGTCTGTTCCCACAAGACCTCCCCATTGCGGTCGGTCTTGACGAGATATACGACCGGATCCGAAAAACCTCTGACGCCTGCAGCAACAAAACAGCTATCCATTGATTCGAAGACAGCATACCCTATCTCTTCTTCCTCACCGCCGATGGCCTTCTCCCATATGAGGTTTCCATCAGGATCAGTTCGGATGAGATACAGCTCGTTGTAATAAGGCTCGAATGTGGAGGTCACCCCGGTGATTATCAGCCCGGCATCCTCGCACTCCGAAACCGCATACGCTGCCTCGCCATTGTGGTATCCGAAAGTCTTGAACCAAACGAGTTCGCCCTCTCGATCAGCCTTGACGATGTAGACGTCGTTGTTCCCATTGCCGAATGACTCAGTTTCACCAGCGATTATGAGACATCCATCGCATACCTGGATGATACAATGCCCACGATCATACGCCTCACCACCGAATGTGGTTTCCCAGGAGAGGACGACGGATGGAAACAGGACAAGGACCAATACTATGATTCTCATGGACAACCTCCCTTCAAGAACAACCATGCATCGATGGATAGTAGCCTATAGATTCTATGAGTCAAGAGTCAAGTTCGGCGCATATGAGTGGATCTGGGTCTTGGTAGACAGGAAGGCAAGGCGCTGTGAAAACTAAGGAATGGAAGACATAGATCGAAAGAGAGCATAGGGAGAAGGATAGGTTCTTCGCGGGGCACTGGCAAAGGCCGACACTATCCCAAGATCGCACTGAGGGTTTCGCGCCATAACTGCGAGCCTATTCTTATGCGAACCTTTAACCCGGACTTCTCACCAGCTTCCGGCTGCAGCAGTCGCTATGGCCTGGCTTCTTTCCGCCAGCTGGCGGACTTCATCAGCCCCCAGATACTTCGCTGTCGCTCAGCACAGGCTCCTCGCAGAGGACACGCCTCCGGGCTTCTGTCTGCGCTCTTCGAGCTTCGCCGTGACAAGTCGCCACGGCGGCTTGTCACGGCGTTGTCATATATAGCCGGGAGCCAGGCTACGCTCTGACAGAGCCGGGGTCCTCGGTCGCAAGCCTTGCAGCCACAGCCAACTACACCGCTTCGTGACGAAAGCCGGCGAGAAGTGCGAGTTGAGGGTAGAGGAGAGCGCTATTCCTCATTTCTTGCGGTGGGTCCAAGCGTTTTTCGCTGCACATAAGGCTCCACGCAGAAATAACTTCACATTCTTGCATCCCATCTTCGCCACCTCTATTGGTCTTGCCTCGATGGCGAATCCCGAGCACTGCGCGGGACCGTTTCGCCCTTAGGCAGGCTCAGGACAGGGCTACGAAAGCCGGCGAGAAGTCCGGGCCTAATGGACGTCCACCATTCGCTCCTCACGACTCAAAAGCATAGATATGCTGGCGTTGGAATAAATCTCTAGTAAATCTATGGATTTACTAGAGATTTAGCGGGCAACGATTTCGATGTTCAGGGGATACCCGATCTCTATCAGATAGGACTTCACGGATGGCAGAAGGCGAAGATATCGAGTCAACATGCAATTAGATGTCTGCATCTTTGGCAATGACCTCTCATATCTCTTGGGAAGTAGTGTCCCATTACACCGTCAACGAAGCCATCGATAGCAAGATATATCAGGGCATATCATGAGACAATAGAGACGATTAAAGATGTGAGCCTAAACCGAGGATCCCGAATATTAAACATTAAAGATCTGCCCCCAAGAAAGACCGGACCCCGGGCGCGTCTATCCGTGATGATCTAGGCATGGGCCCAAGCTAACATGCAATTCGTCCCCAAGAAAGTCCTAATTTCAGTAACGTCCCCCATTTTTCCCGATGGATGACTGGTGCGGATCAGTGTGAACTGATTGCAACCCAACTTGAGCGATGTAAGGGGAGCGAAGAGAGGGATGGGAACGACCCCGAATCGGTGTAGTGGAAAGAGTCGAGCGAAAAAAGAAGTCAGTTTTTCGCACGGAGGGGTCTTCTTTTCTCTTGACTTACCCTCTTGTCTGAGACTCCTGTACTATCACGAGTCTCATTCACGAAGAATCCGGCGGCACGCCGGGGGCGGGGCTAATGGATGACCCACCCTCTAGTGGATGAGCCTAGTGCCCTACTTACAGGTGCCTTTCTTACCACCCTTGCTCTTACCGACACCCTTGCCCTGTGCTCGGCCTTTACCTTCGCCTCGACCATCGCGAGGCCCTTTCGCTCCAGTTGAGGGGCCTTTACCATCTCGCTTCGGCATCTGAATCAGCTCCTTTCTCAGAAGTGCATAACGGTCCGCGGTTCACCCGCCGCGCGAGTGCGTGGTGAGCAACCCTCACCACAAAGCTAACTGAAAGCGCGTGGGGCCGCCGATTTGCGCACGCGTAGCGCGGTCGGGTGCAACCCCCGCTGGTTAGTGGCCCTACCTTTCCCATGCAAGAGAACCAGCATTACTGCCTCTCTGAACATACGTTCGATTCAGGTCGTTCACCTACTTAGAGATCAAACTTTCCACAAGTAGCAAAAGCTCCACTTCCTGCTCCAATCTTACCGGGCTATTGACTTGTACCCTTCCAAAACGCCAAAGTCCCTACCGAACTGGCAATCAACCACTGCGCAGCGAAATATGTGGCCAGGTTCAAGGCGCGGGCCGGTTTGAATGCCCCGCGAAAGCGGTTGATCGCTAGAATTGTGTCCGAAATGACAAACAGAACCGCCCCGACGGAGGCCAGAAGCGTCCCGCTTAGACCCGTTTGGCTCCACCGATTCCAGGCTAACCAAGCCATAATCAGGATGACCACAACATAGATGAGGACCGGCGATCTTAGTTTACTGAGAGATGGGGCGAGAATGATGTAGATAACAATGCCGTAGGTGACAAGGGGGATTAATGGCCACCATATCAGCGCACTAATCTCTGACACAAAAGCCACAATGTAGAAGAGATGCGCAATGAGAAATGCAACGAGCCCGGCCACGAACCGATCCGAGGGCAGCATCAAGAAAACATCACCCGCCATGGAAAAGACGAGACCGGTGACAATCATATACTTGTAGAACGGCAAAGCGGCTTGTCCCAGGATGGCGATCAGCAAGATAAACACCATCGTCAGGGGTTTGAAGATGTAGATGTGCTGCCGTGGGCCGCGATATTCCGCCCGGATGTGGATGGAGGCCGAGAGTATGACCAATAGTACGAGTATGGAGGTCAACATTTTCGCTACCTTTCAAGTGGACTTTTCAATAACAAACCCTTCCAGGTAGTTAGGAATAAGCCGCCGACGAGTCCATTTAATCGGACAACACTCTTCATTTTAGCGTGTGGCTCTACCCTTTGTGCTTGGGCCGCTAACAAGTCATTTTACAGTTTCCGGATATCTCCATTGGGTTGCCAGATTCGCTGCGGATCGGTCTGACAGCCGGGAGCCTGGCTTCGATCGCACGCTAGGGCCTCGGGCCGCAACGGTCTCCATCATGCCATAGAATACATGCTGTCTACGGGTTTGACAAGTGCCTATCCACGGCGGTGGTTTGGGGTTTGAAGAGGGTTCGAATATACTGGATTCATACGTATACCTGCACGTGTAATTACGACGCAAATCCCTGTTAGATTATGGCGGGTTCCGGATTTCACCAGCAATTGCTCAATCGTGGTTGGCTTCGGATTGTCAGATCGCCGTTTGTTTGGCCTGACTCAGCAATCAGCGGCAACTTTCCCCCGAAAGTCGTGGTAACTCCAGGCCGAAATCCGTAGACAAATCAGGGCTCATCACGAGGCAATATTAAACATCAAAGATCTGACCCCGGCCTCCGACCAAAGCGTTGGGTGCGGGACAGCCACAGCCAACTACACCACTTCGTGACGAAAGCCGGTGAGAAGTGCGGGTTAGGGGGTGGATGATCTCGATAGCGATCCCGATTCCGATCCCGATGATGTTGTGGATGAGAGTCGTGGCCGGCTATGCTGCACACCGCGGACGCGATGAAACGCGTCCCTCCATCATACAGAGTAAAAGGGGGAGGAGATTGGGTGCGCGGGATTATTGAGAAGTTCGGGCCAGGCAACTGTTTCCGTCTACGCGTGCGCTTCGCCGTGGCAAGCCCGTCTTGGCACAGTTCGGTTTCGGCCTCATCTTCGCTCATCATGAGGGCGGCAGGCAATGGAATCCCTGCTCATTGAAATGTTGATCAAAGGCGAAGGCGTGACGAATGCCGAGGCGGCGCATGAGAAAGAAACTCACGCAATCTACAAGGCTGAGATCCCTGCGTTGCGCGCTGAGCACACCGGCCGCGCCGGCTTCGAAGTCGGTTCCGTCCACCCACTCGATGCGGAATAACGGGTAGATGTCCTCCAGAAAGGCTTGGACAGCGTCGAGTCCGATCCGATGCTGCAGGAGCGCCATGGCTTCCCCCAGCACGAAGGCGTTTGTGACAAGCACGGCGTTGCTCGTGAGCAGCTGTTCCCACTCTCCTGTCGCAGCAGCATGGTGGTAATCATCTCCGTCGAGCAACGCATAGAACGCGGAGGTGTCCACGAAGATGGTCATGGCGCGTAAGCCTCGGCGAGGTATTCGTCATGGCGTTGAGAGACATCTGTTCTGCCGGATCGGAACCTCCCCGTCACTTCGAGCGCGCGCCGCACGCGTTCAGTTCGATCGATGGTGAGGCTCTGACGCAGAAAACGGTCCATGCCGTGTCGGATGACTTCCGACATGGACATGTTCCGCTCCGCGGCAACCTGCTTGATCAAGGCAATCTGTTCCTCGGTGAGCTGTACCTGAGTTCGAATCATAGATATGACCTCCATGATGTAGTCAATGGCATAATGATGGCATTCAATATCTTGGCTGTCAAGTGATAAAGCCGTCATCATAGAGTCGCGGGCGTCGCGAGGCCTTGCATTTGGCATAGCCGCGAAACGCCTCCGAAGGGCCCGGTTCGCTAGCTGGCCGATGTCCCTACGGGGGGGAGACCAATTCTACGGCGAATTTGAGCGCCAGAGTGGCGAGCTTGTTCTCGCGTCTGCCGCGGGACTTCGTTGCGCTCCTTCCGATACGAGCGTTCAAACTGATTAAGTTCCTGCGCAGGAACTTAATCAGTTCCAGTGTCAATGCAGTGTATCATCGGCTGGGGCGGGATCGTTCGAGGAGGGGATTTTGGTTCGAATCGAAGAAGTTCGAGACCCGCCTTCGCCGGATGACTTCGGCGTGGCAAGCAAAGTTCGAGACGAAGGAAAGCGCCGATGAAAACCGGTAGGTAGCAAGGAATGAAAGAGTCCAACGTTGAGGGTTTAGCCAACCACAACGGCCCCGAGCTATGCGGCGGCGGTGGTAACACCGCGGCTGAAGCGTTAGTAGGGGTACGCGCAGGCACGGTATTGAGCCCCGAAATCAGAACTCGCGTTTCAGGTGCCGACCGTCTCTTCGTATTGGGAAGGCAATACATCGCACGCCGAGATGGCAAGGAGTGCGATGGCCTGGCGGGGTCAGAGACCCCTCGCATGCGCGGAAGCAACCTACACGGGAATCGGGAGACCCTGCAACTGGCCCCGGAAGATTGTGCCGGGGTCCGCACAGTGAACTCCAAGGAGGTACGGCTGTGATGCACGGAAGCAGGGAGTCGGACAGCCTCATAGTATCGAGGAAGCCCTCGAACAAAGGACGAGCTGCGGCTCAACCGGCGGAGAGGGTGGAGAGAAGGAGGCTGGCCAAGGGGAAGGCGTGCGAACAAAGCAGACTCCGGACACTGGGCCGGGAAAGTCTGAAACAAGCGTTGGCGTGCATACGGCAAGCGACCCGGCAGAGATTGGGTGCGTGATTGAATGTCCATATCACGTATCCATCTTCGTCGGTGCGGTTGCGCGTTTGACCCGAGGCAGGAGCCGTATGAGGTAGTTCCTCACGTACGGATCTGTGCGGGGGGTGCCGGGCAACCGGCATCCCTACCGCGACTTCGAGACGAAGTCCCGCGGCGGACGCGGGATTGGTTAGCAGTCCGGGCCAATTCGATTGGGCATATGAATCTCCTGATGCTACTTCAAGAGCACCATTCGGCTGGTCGCGGAAGGACCGTTCCCTACTCTCAGCTGACAGAAATACACACCTGAACCTGCAGGCTGGTTGTTCTCATCGGTTCCGTCCCATACAACACTATGCTCTCCCTCGGAAAGCACTGAAGCCACAAGGATTTTCACTATCTGCCCGCTGATGTTGTAGATCACCAGCTCTGTGTTGTCTGTGCTCTCTGTGGAGAATGAAATTGTGGTCACGGGATTGAAAGGACTGGGATAGTTCTGATACAATCGAACACCGGCAGGTGTAGTCCCGATTGTTTCATCTTCTATTGAAGTAGCGGACAGCGTCTCAATGAATACGGGATTTTCGCTCAGGGGGATCTGAACAGAACCGCCTGTAACAGACAGTGTATCAGTGCAAAAGGCCGAGTATAGAATATCGTAAGGCACGGCATCGGTAACAATGACCCGTTCGCTGTTGATATCATTCAGAATGAATTCAATTGTATCGCCTTGTATGTATCCTGGATTATCGAAGTAATCATACCATGCCACATGAATACCGGTATCGTCTTTCAGAAAACGGTAGCAGTAAATATTCTCAACTCCGGTATTGATGGTCTGGACATTTTCCCAGTCGCTGCCTTCCAGTTTTTCGGTCATTTTTTTATGAGAGAAGTAAGCCAGCTTTTTTACTCCTATCCCCATATCGTAAGATCCCCAGCCATCGTAGATAAGTCCTGTGAAATCAAAATAGCCGCCATCGTATTTGAATCCCTCCACAAGACCAAAGGCTGGGAATATCTTTTCAATACCTCGCGAGAGCGGATAGACGAACCGTTTAAGGTAATCACCTGCCTGTTGCTCTTCGGTTTGATATGGAAATTGAGGACCTACCGGGTCACCACTGTAGCTGCCCATTTCAGTTATCCAGAGGGGCAGGTCTGCCGGAAATCCGTTGGCCGTGAGTGTGGCACGGATGTGTTCCAGAACATCTTCACCACTGACTGAGTCCCTCAGGCGGTACTCACCGGTTGCTGTACCGTACCAGTGGAAATCAAATATATCTATATAATCCCCCGCCAGCTCAGTGAGAATTGGTGCATAAATATTCTCGAATCTTGATATGTAGTTATCCGGAAAACCGGAAACCCCTCCAATCAGAACCATTGAGGTGGAATCGGCATCTTTGATTGCCCGATATGTAATCCGCTGTAATGTGGCGAAATCCGATACCAAATTATCATGTGGTTCGTTTCCCATCTGCCAGTATTTGATAGGATTGGTCAGGCCTGGCATATCATCAATGCCGTCGCCATCGTATCTCTCCACAGCCGCTTCCACGAACCGGGTGTATTGTAATGTGTCGATGGGGATCCATGTGCCCGGCAGGCAGTAACCTTCATCATTGCGACCCTGGGGAGCGATATTGGCAAGGATATGTATATCTTCCGGTACGCTGCCGTATATTCGATCATACATGAGGAAATCAAGTGTAGTGTCCGCTAAATCGGGTTGCACGATAAACCAAAATGCGTATACACTGGGGCGGTGCCATTTTACCCCGATATACTGAGCGTCTGTAAATCCATTATTTGGATACCCCTGAAGGGCAACATTAGCCGGATGGAATCCAAATGGTGAATCTTCATAATTCTGTGCAGAAGCCTTTGTCGGCAAGATTGCTTCGGCAAATGAGAATATCCCGAAAATCAGGACGGTTAGATTTCGTTTTGATTCTTGCATGAGTATTCCTTGATTGATTTACGAGTTAGACAATTTCTTGACTGCATGGTTTAATCAATGACAGATTATTCTATTGTTCCAGAGTTGACCCGGATTTCTCACCAACTCTCGGCTGCGGTCCCGCGTCCGACATGGGACTTCGTTACGCTTCGTCGGCTTCCAGATATTCCGCTAACGCTCAGCACAGGCTTCGAAAGCCGGTGAGAAATTCGGGTTAGCGAAGACGAGTATCGTATTCAACCCGGTGTTCCTGAAGGAGCTCAAGGAACTCCCCCAACAACGACTGGGCCATCCTATTGTCCTTTCCATGTCTCGCCCTGTCAGGGCTGAGGGCATTTTGTCTCCGTGCCCCAGGGTCACCCCGAACTTCTCACCAACTATCTGCTGCAACGCCGCATCTGGAAGCGCCTGCTTCGTTATGCTCCGTCGGACTCCTCGGCGTATCGCAGGGGATACGCCTGCGGGGTCCTCGGTCGCAAGCCTCGCAGCCACAACCATCTTCGCCGTTTCGCGGCGAAAGTCGGTGAGAAGTCCGGGATATGCCCTATCGGGCTTGCCCTGGGCTGGTATGTCACGCCCCTTCGGGGGGCATACCGGAGAGAATGATTATGACCGCCAATGTCCTCATCCTTCAACGGAATCGGCATCGAATTGAGGTGTGATCACGTGGCCCTCAGTCGCGAGAATCTGGATGTTTGATGAAGGCGAGAGCTACGGTGTGGCTGATTTCGATTCCGATGGCGATTCCGATCCCGATTCCGAGGATGATGGGGATGAGAGTTGTGGCTGGCTATGCCACACACCGCGGACGCGATCCGCCGGCGGTCGGACGGCCCTCCATCATACAGTACAAAAGGGGAGGGGGTTGGATGCATGGGATTATTGAGAAGTTATGGAGATCTGGGAAAAACGCCGAGGCTCCCGACGAGGTTGATGAGACGAGGAAGGGGAAGTTTGGGTTAGGCAACTGCTTGCAGGTACCACATGGACGTGCTACAATGGGACGTGCAGAACTCATGGCTGACCCGGACTTCTCACCGGGTTTCGAAGCGAAACCGTCCCGCGGCCGACGCGGGATTACAGCCGGCAGTTGGTGAGAAGTTCGGGTCAAGAGTTGTTCGGATGGAAGGAAGAGAATGATCAAGTTCATCCATGCCGCTGATGTTCACCTCGACAGCCCTCTCGTTGGTCTTGAGCGCTATGACGGCGCGCCGGTGGACGAGATCCGCGGGGCAACCCGACGTTCCCTCGAGAATCTCGTAGGATTGGCGGTGGAAGAACATGTGGATTTCGTCCTTATTGCAGGTGATCTCTATGATGGGGACTGGAAGGACTATAACACCGGCCTCTTTCTGGCAAGACAGATGGCGAGGCTGAGGGAGGCTGAGGTTGGTGTATATGTCGTGGCCGGCAACCACGACGCTGCGAGTGTCATTACCAAGAGCCTTCGTATGCCTGACAACGTGACTTTCCTGTCGACCGAGCGGCCAGAGACCATACTCGTCGATCGCCTGGATATTGCTCTCCATGGCCAGGGCTTTCCAGCCAGGGAGGTTACCGAGGATCTCTCCGTTGCGTACCCTGATGCCATGGCAGGTATATTCAACATCGGCCTCCTCCATACCAGTGCAGACGGCCGTTCCGGGCACGAACCTTATGCTCCTTGCACCCTTGATGGTCTTCGCTCCAAGGGCTACGACTATTGGGCGTTGGGTCACGTTCATGCAAGGGAAGTGCTCTCGGAAGATCCCTGGATAGTCTTCCCAGGCAACATGCAGGGGCGTCATGTGAGAGAGGCCGGACCAAAGGGCGCTTCGCTGGTGACGGTGGAGGACGGCTCGGTTTCTCGCGTTGAGCACCGGGATCTTGATGTGGTTCGCTGGTCTTTGATCACGGTTGATGTTTCAGATGTGACTACCGCCGACAGTGCGGTCGATCTGGTCAGACGGGCGCTGGAGAAGGAGGTTGGGCAGCACGCCGGTCGCACCGTGGCGGCTCGAGTCATCCTGACCGGTGATACTATAGCCCACAAGCCCCTCTCTGAGAGCCACAAGCGCTGGGTGGAGGAGATCAGGGCCGCATCTCTTGACTTGGGTGACCTCTGGATTGAGAAGGTCAGGATCAATACGAGAATGCCTCTCGATCTCAACGCCGCCCGGAAGCGTGACGACCCAATCGGCGCCACACTCAGGCTCATCGAAGAAATCCGCGGCGGCAGAGCAAGCCTGCTGGATGATTTGGTCAAAGATCTCTCCATTATGAAAGACAAGCTCCCGCACGAGTACGGTGAACTCGAGGATGCCATCGATCTCGGTGACGCCGCATCCTTGGCCGGGCTGGCCGACCGCGTGGAGCAGCTCCTTATTGCCCGCTTTCTTGATGTTGAGGAAACAAGATGAGGCTGCTCAGTCTGAAGCTTAAACGCTTCGGTCATTTCACTGACAAGGAGCTCGATTTCTGCCCTCCCGGGGAAAACTTTCAACTCATCTTCGGCCCCAACGAGGCCGGCAAGAGCACAGCCCGGCGCGCGGTGTTAGGGCTCCTCTTCGGAATCCCGGAGAGAACGGTCGACGCCCACCTTCATGATATGGCAGAGCTCCGGATCGGGGCTGGTCTGAGAATGGAAGACGGCAGAGAGTTGGAGATCATTCGACGCAAGGGCCGGAAGACCACCCTTCTCGACCCCGATGGGACGCCATTGGACGAAGCCCTGCTCTCTTCCTTGATGGGCGGGCTTTCCAGGCCGTTGTACGAAATGCTGTTCGGGTTGAACCACGACGGGCTTGTGCAAGGAGGAGAAGAGCTGCTCAAGGGCGGAGGAGAGATAGGCGAGGCGCTTTTCAGTGCGGGAGCCGGTATTCGGGGTATTCACACGCTTCGCAAGGCCCTTCACGACCGTTCGGATGAGATTTTTAAGCCCAGGGCGAGCAATCCTACACTCAACCAGGCACTGAGAGCGTTTGCCGACGCCAAAAAACTGATCAGGGAAAGATCGGTGAAGCCGAGAGCCTGGGAGGAACTCGAGAACAAACTGCAAGAGAAGAAGAAGGAGGTCGAGGATTTCGAGGAGAAGAATCGGGCGGCACTCACAGAGATGAATCGCCTTGAGAGGATAGGCCGGGTCCTCCCGCAGGTTATCAGGTACGATGCGCTTGTGGCCGAGTTGGAGGAGCTCGGCGAAGTGCCGGATCTCCCGGATGACGTCACGGAGCTGCGATCGAACGCCCAGCGCGCGCTTCATCAAGCCGAGACTGATCAGAAAAAGCTCAACGACTCAAGAACCGAGTTGGAGAAACGCGGGAATGCACTGGAGGTCCCAGAGGAACTGCTGGCCAGAGAGACGTCGATCAGACCTCTCGGTGATCAATTGGGCGCTCACAAGAAGGCGATGCTGGATTTGCCCGGACTCAGGTCTTCGGCCGAGGCAGCGAAAGTGGAAGCCGAGGACTTGTTGCGTGAGCTCGGCCGGTCGGAATCGCTGGATCAAGTGGACGGCCTCCGCGTACACATTGCAGCCCGTACTCGTGTTCGCGACCTCGGCCAACAGTACTCAGGCCTGATTGTGCCCTTGGAACAGGCGAAAAAGGGTCTCCGCGAGACCGAGGGGGTGCGGGAAGACATCCAGAAAAAGATAGATGGCCTCCCGGAGCCATGTGAGCCGCAGGCTGTAGCGAGATTGAAGGGCCTTCTCGCCCAGATCCGTAAGCTCGGCGATCTGGAGAAGGAGTTGGCACGAAGCGAGAGACTTTTAGTCAGAATGGAGGATGATGCCCAGAAGCATCTCTCAGCTCTCACGCTATGGCAAGGGTCTCTGGACGATGTCCAGCGCCTTCCGTTGCCGTCGGAGGAGACGTGCGATCGGTTCAGAGAGAACTTCGCGAAGCTTGAGAAGGCCAGAGAGACGAAGGAGCTTGAGAGATCGCGCATTGTCAAAGAGCTCGAAAAGATCTCGGAAGCTCTCGCCGGTATGGAGGCCCGTGGAGAGATTCCAACGGAGGAGGCTCTCCTGGCCATTCGTGTCGAACGCGACGCCGCGTGGGCAAGCATCCGCACTTCCTTGGCCAACCTGGAACCACTGGGGCACGCTGCTGCAGAGGATCTGGCTGTGGAGTACGAGGGACTCGTCCAGAGCGCGGACGACTATGCCGACACGCTTCGCACTGAGGCGGATAGAGTCGCAGAACATGTTTCGCTTGTCTCACGCCAGGAGCGATACGAGAACGACGTGGCCGATGTCGAGAAGGGGCTGACCAGTATCGAAGCGCAAGTCAAGGACTTGGGTGAGGAGTGGCAGAAGGCTTGGCAGCTCGCCGGTATAGCTCCTCTGCCGCCTCTGGAGATGAAAGCATGGCTTGACCGGCACCATAGGCTCGCGGACGTTATGGACCAGCTCCGACAAGCCAGATCTGACTTGGAGCAGCAATCAACGGAAATAGAGCGCTGGCGTCTCAAGACGGGCAGATGCCTTGTGGAAGTTGGGGAACGAGGTCTCTCGGAAGATGAAGGCCTTGGCGATCTGCTCGACAGAGCGGAGGACGGTGTTGAGGCGGCTGAGAAGACCGAGCAAGAGAGGCGCCAGCTTGTGCGTGAGATTGCGCGAGAGGTGAAGACCAGGAAGAAGTTTATTGCCGAGGCAGAGAGCCGACAGGCTGCTTTTGAGCAGTGGCGTTCGGAATGGAAAGAAGCGGTTTCGCCTCTCGGCTTGGATGCCTTGGCCTCTCCGGACCAGGCGGAGGCAGTCTTGAGCACTCTTGAGCGGCTTTTCGAGAAGGCAGCGCAGATGCGGAGCCTCGAGGTTCGGATTCGTCAGATTGAAGAGGATGCGAAAGGCTTCGCCACTGAGGTGGCGGCTCTTGCACATGAGTGTGCTCCTGACCTCGAAAGGCTGGAGCCCGCGGAGGCTGCGGAAAGGCTCATCGAGGAATTTCAGAAGGGATCTCAGGCCCTGAAGAAACGCGAGGGTATCGAGGAACGCCTTGATGAGATTGCTGTCAAGTTGGAGGAGCTTCAGAATAGTCGAAGGATGGCCGGGGACACGCTTGATGAGCTCATGGCTAAGGCGAGGTGCGATACTCTCGAGGAACTCGAAGCCACGGAGCGATGCTGGAAAGATCAACGAGACAAAAGAGGCAAGCTCGCGGATCTTGAGGAGCATCTCCGAAGTGAAGGCATTTCGCTGCACGAGTTGTTGGAGCAAGTAAGAGCCATTGATCCCGATGCTCTTCCTGGCCAATTGGAGGAGGCGCTAAGGTGCAGCGAGGAAATTTCAGACATATTGAAGGGATTTCGAGAGGAAGTCGGGAGACTCCAGGGCGAGCAGTGCAGCATGGATGGCCGGGGAGACGCCGCGGAAGCTGCGGTGGAGGCTGCGCAAGCGTTAGCTGCGGTCACGGAGAACGTCGAGGAATACGTAATACATCAGATGGCGGCTCGTCTCCTCGCCTGGGAGATTGACCGGTACCGCGAGGAGAATCAGGGCCCCATTTTGGAGCGGGCGGGAGAGATGTTTTCTCGAGTGACCCTGGGCGAGTTCGAACGCCTCACCACTGATTTTGGCGCCGGGGACGAGCTTGTGCTCGTATGCGTACGCAGGAATGGCGGAAACGTACTGATTCAGGGGTTGAGCGATGGAACCCGGGACCAGCTACACCTGTCGCTGAGGTTAGCCAGCATCGAGCAGCACGCGGCCCGGAACGAGCCGGTACCCCTGATCATAGATGACGCGCTGGTGAACTTCGACGATCAACGAGCCCAAGCGGCTCTGGAGCTTCTTGGTGAGGTTTCCCGGAGGACCCAGGTGTTATTCTTCACGCATCACTCCAGACTCTGCGAGCTCGCGAGGGAAGCGATGGGTGAGGGGATGCTAAAGGAGCATTTATTGGGCTGATCGTCTGTGGGATTCAGGGAAGCGGGCGTTCACAATACATGCGGGATGAGGTGGTTATTGGACACAGAACATCGAACATCGAACATTCAACATCGAACTTCGAATTGGAGAGAGACAAAGTTCGGGACAAAGTTCGAGACGAAGTTTGTGGGATGGAGTTTGGGACGAGGCTTCCGACGAAGTTTGTGGGGAGGAGGGACATCGAAGTTTGGATGAGGACCGACCTCAGCAGGATCCTCTATCAAGGGCACTTCCTTGACAAGGCGAAGCGCCTGCTTCGATTCGGCAACGTTCGATGTTGGACGTCTCCGCCAGCCAGCGGACTCTTCCCCATCCCACTCCGCCGTCCTCCACGACTCCGTCAACCAAGCACCTGCGCCTTCCGTTCGAGCACATCGTACACCGCAAGCTGAACATGCGAGGCTTCGGGCACCTGATGGCGAATCTCCGCTACGGAACTGAACGGATTGGGAACGTTCGGGACAGGCCGAACGCCGCTCTAGGGTATATCAGCGTCGAAATCAAATTCACCGACGATATTGGATGCTGGTGAGGTTTGGGTCGCACTACGGGCTTTCCCTAGGAAGTAGTAGTTCGTGTTTGTGTTCCCTATGCCGTCAGAGAAGTCCAATTGAGTTGTCGGTGCCGTCACTGTCTGCCAGGGTGGGTCTGATCCGCTGAAGAAGGCGGTCGATCTCCTGTACAAGTCATAGTCCGTGGCGCCAGTTATGACTGACCACGAAACCCTGGCTGTGTTGGCGCTGATCAGCTCGATGTCCAAAACCATGGCCTCGAAAGGGAATAGATAATCTCCGCCGCCGAACGTCCAGGTCTCATCGTCATAATTACCATCCCACCCGCCGAACAGGACCGGGTAGCTGGAGCCATCCATGCTGGTCTCGGACAGATCATACTCACCCCTTGCCGAAGGTTGGGTCGTATTCGTATCCTGCGTCCAGTCGTCTGCGCTGAGATCATACACCCAGGTCTCATCGTCATACCCAGAACCATCCTGGCCCCCAAAGAGCACCACTTGATCCCCCCCGATGTACGCCATCGCATGGCTCCCTCTCGCCGACGGGTTGGAGGGAGGAGACTGCTGCGTCCAGGTGTTCGCACTGAGATCATACACCCAGGTCTCATCGTCATAAGCACCATCATAGCCCCCAAAGAGCAGCACTTGGTCCCCACCGATGTGAGCCATCGCATGGGCGTTTCTCGCCGATGGGCTGGAGGTGGGAGACTGCTGCGTCCAGGTGTTCGCGCTGAGATCATACACCCAGGTCTCATCGTCATTCCCAGAAGCATCATAGCCTCCAAAGAGCAGCACTTGATCCCCACCGATGTGAGCCATCGCATGGGCGTATCGCGCCGACGGGCTGGAGGTGGGAGACTGCTGTGTCCAGGTGTTATCGCTGAGATCATACACCCAGGTCTCAGCGTCCTGAGCAGAAGCATCAAAGCCCCCGAAGAGTACCGCTTGATCCCCCCCGAGGTAAGCCATCGCGTGGCTCCGTCGCGCCGACGGGCTGGAGGAGAGGGACTGCTGAGTCCAGTCGTCCGCGGCGTCCGCTGCGCTTGCCACGAGGAGACACATCAGAAACACCAGATAATACCTTGTCATGATCAGAACCTCCTTCTTGAAAACCGCGCCGGTAAACCGCACATCAGGGTGCTCGTAGTCGTCAAAGTATTCGAGACTGGAATCCATATACCTGACTTGCACGGAGATGTCAAACGCTTCTCCAGCAAGAAATGATTTCACTCAAAAGGTGGCCACAGGCTATACGAAGTCGGACGTATCCCGTGTCTGCCGCGAGACTCGATGTGGCTTAGACTACGCCTCCGGTGGGCACGGCATGCCGTGCCCCTACATGGGAGAAAGCAAATCTGTGGTAAATCTGAGCGCCAAGAATGCGAACTTATTTCTGCGTGAACCCTAAGTGTGTCCGGCTCTCAGGCGAGATAAGGAGGCAAAGGGTGTGAGCGCTTGTTCTTGACTTCGGGAAGATAGCATGTTATCATTACAGCACAATAGCCATTCTGATAACATCTTCTCGAGAGGTTGACAATGATTCGAACTCAGGTTCAACTCACGAACGATCAGTATGAGGCGCTCAGAGAGATCTCCCGCGCAAGCGAAGAGTCAATGGCAGCCATAATCCGAAGGGCGATTGACCAACTTCTTCTTACCCGGAAACCTGACCGCACGGCTCTCTATCGGCAAGCAAGCATGATAGTGGGCAAGTACAACACGAAGTTTCCCGACATATCTGTGGAGCATGATCGCTACCTTGAAGAGGCTTACGGAGAGGGATCATGATTATCTTTGCAGACACCTCGGCTCTCTTCGCGCTTTTGGTGCACAATGATTACATGCATATCCGCGCCCGGGCGAATCTCGACTATTTCAGCACACATGACGTTCGCCTTCTGACCAGCTCGTATGTGATCCTCGAAACGGTGGCGCTCTTACAACGGCGAGTGAGCCTTGCCGCGGTTTCTGATTTCCAGATGAAGATTCAGCCTCTACTCGATGTCATATGGGTTGACGCAGAGTGGCACGCAAAAGCCATGCAGCGTCTCTTGGCGCGGGCCGATCGGGCTCTCAGTCTGGTGGATTGTCTGAGCTTTGAGATTATGGAAGCCAGAGGCCTCACCACTGCTTACACCTTTGACAAGCACTTTGAAGAGAACGGATTCACGATAGCCGCTTTTCATGATCTCGATAGGTTTTGACGAATAACGATGAGCTCCAATGTCTTCATTCTTCATCCTTGATCGGAATCGGAATCGCCATCGGAATCGGGATCGAACTGAGGTGTGATCACGTGGTCCTCAGCGGCGAGAAGCTGGATGAGTGATGATGGCGAGAGTTAGCCCGCATTTCTCATCCCGCGTCTGCCGCGGGACTACAACGGCTGATATGGTGCTGCCTGCTTTGTTACGCTTCGTTCCGTCTTCGCAAGGCCTACGCCGTGACAGGCGGACTCCTCGTCGTATCGCAGAGGATACGCCTTCGGGCTTCCGTCTCCGCTCTTCGAGCTTCGCCGGGACAGGTCGCCACGGCGGAGCCAGGCTACGCCCTGACAGAGCCGGGGTCCTCGGTCGCAAGCCTCACAGCCATCACCATCTCAGCTGTTTCGCGACGAAAGCTGGTGAGAAACGCGGGCTGGGGTGTGGCTAATTTCGATAGCGATGGCGATTCCGATCCCAATTCCGAGGATGCTGGGGATGAGAGTCGAGGCCGGCTATGCCAGATACCGCGGACGCGATCCGCCGGCGGTCGGACGGCCCTCCATCATAAAGGATAGGAGGGGTGAAGAGGTTGGATGCACGGACTTATTGAGAAGCTACGAACTCACGAGATCCGGACTTCTGCACGAGTTTCGTTGATGTTTTGGTTCCCGTCATGATCGTTCTCGAATCGAGTCACAAACATGCCGCAGTTCGAGCCGATCTCGTTTTCCCTTAGCTCACCGATGCTTAGAATCGTGGTGTAACCGGCAGTGCGGAATCTGTCGGCCGTCTTCTCGCACTCCTCTGGATCACGAGGATCGATGAGGCCCTGGAGCCGGAAGCGTGACGCCCTCAATGTGGGATTGATTGGGGTGAGCTTGATGAGATAGCGTTCCGGCGAGAATAGATCGACGAGAGCTTGCGGATCCAATGGGAGATCTCTGGCCGGTGCGAAGTTGAGGGTGATCTTTCGGTCGCCCGGCTCGAAGAAGCGATCCCCATATTCGGCTATCCGAGGAAGGCTCCATGTGTCCCATGGGATGAGACGCCTCTTGGCTTCCTGGTCGGTGCTGTGGATGGAAAACTGCATTTGGAAGCGCCCGCCGCCATAGAGCGCTCGTTTGATGGTGAGCAGCTCCTCGAAGAAACCATCCCGCCCTTTGGGAGCAATAGTGGAAATGCTGGGAAGCAGCCCGGGCAGGTCAAAACGTGTGGGAAGCTCCGTGAGTGCATCCAAGACCGCATCGTTGAATGCCGGATCGCCCATTCTCGCGAATTGCACTTTTAGTTTTGGAACAGGGACTTTCCCGTCCGGATAGCGCCTTCGGATGAGGTATTCGATCTGAGCCAATATCTCGTCAGCGGCGAGCTTACCCTTGTATGATCCCCCTGCATCACAGAAGGGACACCCCACCGGACAACCCTTCAATGTTGATACGATGAGCACCCATTTTTCGTTTCGCGATACAGGAGGTTGTACCGATTCGACAAACTCGATCAGCGATCCATCTTGCAGCTCAGCGATGAAGACTTTTGCCAGCTCGTCATCTCCTCTGGTAGAAACGACTCTTAGGATTCGCTGAGAAATAACTTCACATTCTGTCATGCCATCTTCACCCCGCGCCGTCGGCGAGACTACGCCGCCCGTCTACGCGAAGGCTTCGCCGAGGCAGGCCGGTGGGCACGGCATGCCGTGCCCCTACATGGGAAGCCCTGAGCATTTCAGTAACCGTTCATGGGTTCAGAGGTTTAGGATTCATCGGAAATCCGAATCGTTGATTCGTAGGCTTCGATTGGCAATCTTGAACAGTGAACTCTGAACCCGTGAACGGCAACGCATTTCATCTCCTGACGGCCGGGTTCTCTCGTACGTGTCGAACAGCAGCCTCCGCTGCCTGAAGGCCATCCCCTACTGCAATCGCCAGTTGTCCAAGAGATCCAGCCCGCGCATCTCCTACCACGAAGATCCCGGGGTCACGGGTCATGATGGGGTTGCGGGGATCCGCCTCAAGACCCGGAAGCAATGAAGGAGCAGTGGATCTGCGGCCAATGGCCACCAAGATGCCGTCTGCTTGCAGAGTAGATGAACCATTTGGACCACTTGTCTCGATTACGAATCCCGCGCAGTTCGCGGGATTCGCGCGAATGGCACGTGGTCTCGTGTGAAGCACCACCTTGATCGCGGGTTCTCTGTTCACCATTTCCACCAGTCGCCCATGCGCCCTGGGCGAGGGAGCGCGGACAAGTAAAATCACTTTCGCGTCTGCTCTTGCCAGAGAAAGTGCATAGTCGAATGCCGCTTCGCCACCTCCGATTACTACTGTTTGGCCGAGTCGGCTGTGGAATTCCAAGAAATGACGAACTTCGTAGAAAAGGCCGTTGCCCTCCAATTCGGCCGCACCGGGAACATCGAGGCGAACTGATTCAGTACCTACGGCAACGATGACGCTCGTTGCGTGTATCTTGCCAAAATCGCCGCATACTGTGATGCCCTCTTGTGATAATGCCGAAAGTTGGTGAGAAGTCCGGGCTAAAGCGGTGACAACCCCTCGAGTAATTGGAATTCCGAATCGCGCAAAGTGCTGCGTAAGGCGATCAGCGAACTCAGTGCCTCGCATTGGTTCCAGCCCAGGATAGTTCTCCACCAAGAAGGCGTTCGATATGAGGCCGCCAACCTGCCCGGTTCGATCGAGGACCAGTGGTGGAACGCCTAATCGTGTGCATTGGATTGCCGCGGCGCATCCTGCGGGCCCGGCGCCCACAATGACTATATGCTCGTTGATACACACCGCTGGAGTATCTCCGACGTGCTCTTCACCACGGCAACACTGTCAGCCATGGCAAGCAGAGAACAGACATGCCGCTCCTCATTGCTTGATGCCATCGCGTCCGCGGCAACGTAGACCTCGAAGCCACGGCAGAACGCGGATCGTGCGGTTGTCTCACAGCACATATGGGTTAGGACACCAGTGATCAATACCTGTTCGGTTGCTTTGCGCCTGAGGATCGACTCCAGCTCAGTGCCGAGAAACGCGTCGTAGGTCGTTTTCCGGATTATGTCTTCATCCTGCCTTGGAGTGAGCTCATGAACGATGTGTGATTCTTCCTTGCCTGCTCTGATGTAGTCTGAGAAAAAACGTCCAAGCATGCCGAGATCATGCTCGCCTTCATGACAGTGCCTTGTGAATACCACAGTCCCCCCAAAGGATCGCCACGCATCGAGGAGTGAGACGATCCGAGGGATGATGGCCTCTGTGGCCGGCAGATAGCAACGACCCGACGGGTGGGCGAAGTAGTGGAGCATATCGATCACCAGCAAGGCGCAGCGCCTGGGATCTATGGTGAGCCCCGGCCTCGGCGGCACACTGTTTCGAACCATGGAAAGCCACGCCTCTGATCGGTTGGATAATGTTGATTTTGTCACGTATTCGGCAAAACGTTTCACCATCAGTCGCCCTCTCTTTAAGGGGCGCATGATATGCGTCGTGTCTGCATGGGGCAAGCCGTGCTCAAAGGAGATGCGCAGCGCTAACTCACCAACCCCGACGTGGCGGGGGTAGACGCGATCTCTTGTGTGCGGCCCCGTGGCTCCCGCCTTCGAAAGCGCAAGCATGGCTTGCGCACTCCAAAGACGCTTGATGCCAGGGCTGTCCTCTGTCTTCCCCAATTCGGACGGGGAGTCGGCTTGTGATCATATCGTTTTGTACTTGCAATAGCCTCAGCAACGCGCTACCTTTGTATCATGCTATGAATCGTGTCATGTATAGGCACATAGGCACATAGGCACATAGGCACAGGTCTATGGCTAGTACCACGGGTGCACTATGATTGGGGTATTCACGAAGTTTCTCTTGCGATCAACATGTCCTCCGCGCGGCAATCCTCTGTTGTGGGGATCTCAACACAAGTCCCTCTTGATCCTCACAATCCAGCACGAATCGCCTCACAAGATCCCTCATTCCCAATTCCCACAGGAGAATGCCTTATGAGAAATGGCATCTACTTGATTTGGTTGCTGATGTTAGCCTTTCCGCTCTCCAATCTCACAATTGCAGGAACATTCACGGTCACGAATACTCTGGATGGAATCGGCGGCAGCTTCCGCTGGGCGGTTGAGCAGGCAAACACCGTAATCGGTCCGGATACGATCCTGTTTGCCATACCCACCAGCGATCCTCGCTACGATCCCGAGCTTGGTGTCTGGACCATTAGGGCCGGTTCGTTCAGCTATAGTCTCAGTGGCGACGACGGCACGTTCATAGACGGATTGTCGCAGCGCGACTTTGTCGGGGGCGATCCCAATCCCTTGGGTCCCGAGATCCAGATCACCGGTCCGGAGTCCAATATGAGCGAAATCGCCATCAGCCGCACTAACGACATCACCATTCGGGGGCTCTGCGCCAACGGATTCGGCGGGGTCATCATCTCCATCTCCGGACGCCCGCCCGAGTACGGAGGCCCCATCAGCAACATCAGGGTGACGGGATGTTATCTGGGCGTAGACCCGACGGGGACCGAGTGCGGGTGCCAGAGTTCCTCCGGGATATTGGCCAGTTGGGTCTTGGGGCTCCGAATCGGCGGCGACGCCCCGGAAGAGCGCAACGTCATCGCGTGCGCAAGCAGTGACAACCTTGGCTTGGGCCACTGCGGCAACGTTGAGATTGTGAATAATCTTATGGGTACCGATCGAACAGGCACGGTGCGACTAGCCAACAGCTCGCACTCCGGCGTTACCATCAGCAATACCATCGGCCCTGTTCTGTTTCGGGATAATGTGGTGGGAGATGGATACTTCAATCTCGTGTTGATTTCCCACACGGAATGCGACAGCGGGCAGGTGACGTTCATCAACAACCGGGTAGGCGAGGGCCTTGATGGAACGCCCATGGGAGCCTCACGGAGCATCGACGTCGGCTACAGCCCCGGCCACCTTTTCAAAGAGAACATCATCGCCCATTCTCATAGCAGTTCCGGGATACGTCTGCGCGGTGACATCACGGACTACGTCACCATCACGAGGAATTCCATCTATGACGATGGAGGGCTTGGGATAAATCTTCAGAACTCCGGCATCGAGAACAACAATGGCGTTGACTGGGCCGACGGAATATATGGCCCCGGCGTGAACGAAGAGATCGACACACCTCTCTGCGAATCATTGGTCACCGATGCATCCTGTGATCGCACCACGGCATATTTCAGGTGTATGCGGAACTGTGTGGTAGAGGTATTCATCGGCTATCCGGTTACGTGGGCGCACTGCTCCGAATGGGGATACGATAAGGTATACAGCGGTAAGACTTATCTGGGAGACGCCGAAGAAGTCGTTCAGGGGCCAGTTTGGAGTACTTACCGATTCACCATCTCTCCCGCCCTTGCGCCGGGAACACTGTTGACGTGTACGGCAACCAATCAGAATGGAAGCACTTCCGAGTTCGGATGCAGCTGCCAGGTTCCCGTCTCGGGGGAAAGCGCCATTGGCTGTATCCCTGAGGGGTATGCGTTTGAGGCCTCCGCACCGAATCGGGGCCGGAACGGCATTGATCTGCGCTACCGCATTCCGGAGCCGACTCTCGTCCGGATCAGAGTCTATGACATCGCCGGTCATCAGGTGGCTGACATCGAAGATGGGCCGGCGCAGGCCGGTAGGCATACGGTTCTGTGGAAGCCCCGACGAAAGAACGGCACGAGGCTTCCCAGCGGGACGTATCTGGTCAGGCTGACAACGGACCGGTTTGTGGCCACCAGGGAAGTGGTGCTTGTCAGATGAGTGTCCAGCGCACCGGGCAAAGCCGTTCTTCCATTCCGCTCGATGACACAAGGGCGTCGACCCTGGCGGGTCGCCAACCATGGGAGGATGTGATGAGACGCATCGTTCGATCACGACCGCCTTGAGGCGGTTTGCATCAGCTATTGATGGACATGCAGCATGTCCGCCTGAATGAATCCATTCAGCTTAGGCAAACGATTTGGGCAAACGATCAAAGGAGCACATCATGAGATATCTGATTGCAGTCGCGTGCACCCTGTTGCTGTTGCCGTTGCAGCTTCAGGCAAGACCGTGGCACGTATACCCCGGGGGATCTATTCAGTCCGCCATAGACAACGCCGCCTCCGGCGACGTTGTCGTAGTCCATTCGGAGATCTTCAGGGGATTTACCTACCACGAATCCATTACCCTGAAGTCCGGCGTCACGGTGCGGTCCGTTGCCGAGGAGGACGACGTCACCATCGACGGCGGCAGCGACAACTACACCGTCTATTTCAGCGGAAACGGCGGGGGGATGCATTTCGGCCGCCTGGAAGAGGGCTTCATCATTGCCGGCGGCGCGCGCCATGGCATGTACTTCGATGGCATCTACAGTATGCATATTGCGGACATCGAAGTGATCTCAAACCCTCCTGTCTGGGACCCATACCAACCCGACGGCGCGGTGTTTTTCTACAACAGTGGATACCAACTCGGAGTTAGGGACCTCGAAATACACGGGCAGACCGAGTGCAAGGGGCTGTACTTGGAACACTGCAACATCACATTCAACAATATAGCCGTGCACGACGTGATTGGTACCGGCATATACCTCATCAACGACTCATCCTACTTCTCGCATCCGACCGTTGAGCATTGCAATAAGGGATTTGAGCCCTGGCATTCAGACATGTTCATCGACGGCGGAGACATCCGGAACTGCGAGTATGGGATCTGGGCCAGCGAAGATCCCCTGTACTACTGGGATCACTATACCTTCATGGAAGTCGATTTCGTGGAGTGCACAACCGGCGTGCGCATCTGGCCCGAGCCCCCTTTCACCATGGAGGTGTACCTCATCAGCTGCACATTCCGGTACTGCACAGACGGCGCACACCTAACTCGCACAAATGGACACGTGAAGGGCTGCACATTCCGGGATATCTACGACACCGCCATCACGGCCGACATCCATGGAGGCACGCTGGTCCTCGGGGGACCCTCTGGTCAGGAACGGAACTATTTCGATAGGGTTGACGGCGCAGGCGTCCAGGTCGTCAATGGAGCATCACCTACTATTGAAGGCAAGTTCACCAATGTATACGGTACCGGGGTCCTCTGCCAGTCGGGCTCGACTCCTACGATCAGAGACAGCAGGTTCTTCGGGTCGGGCGGATGTTTTCAGGCGATCAGGACCAGCGGCACGAACACCATGGCCGCTGTCAGAAACGATACGATCCAAGACTATGATTCCGCCATAATCCCGCTTCCACGAGGGGTCAGCGTCACCGATCTTTTCATGACAGGGCCGACCGCTAATCTTGGCACCCTGACCGATCGCGGCTATAACCAGTTCTACGACAATACCACGGACCTCCTCTATGGGCCTATGATGGGGTACCCCGGGCAAACGCCGGTTTCGATGTATGCTCAGTATAACTTCTGGGGAGAAGACCCGCCTGCATCTCAGAGCTTCGGCGGTCCATGGGCCGACTACATAATCTATGATCCCTGGCTGCATCCGTCGCCTGAACCGACGCCCCCGCTGGTGGACGATCCGGGCATTCCGGCCGACCTGGTACTTGAGGCCGTCCGCCCCAACCCGGTACGTGGGAACGCGGTTGTGGCATATGGCCTTCCCTCGGAAGCCGAAGCGGAACTTTGCATTTGGGATATCCAGGGTCGCCTTGTCAGGACGCTCGTCGCCGGCAAACAACCGGCTGGACGCAGAACTGTTGAATGGAATACGTTGGACAACTCAGGGAATTCGACTCCTTCCGGCGTCTATTTCTGCCGTCTGAGTTCCTCTGAGGGCGCCATAACCCGCAGACTCGTGCTGACACGATAGAGAGGTGCACGATGAGACTAAAACCGTTCCTATTCGCCGTATTGCCGCTTGCTCTTGCAGTCGCTTCCGCTTCTTTCGCAGAAACGATTGTGCTTACGCCTGATCTTGCCGCGGATATGACGGGCGAGACGGACGGCGGGCTGGATGCGAGAGTTGTCATGGCTTTCGATCTCGACGTGATTCCCAAAGACGCCCTCATCGAGTATGCCGGGCTCACGCTGTATGACGAGACGGGTGTACCATGGGAAGCCGCCTTCGTTCCCGTTGTAGTAGGCGCCCTCGCCCGGGACTGGGATGCTTCCGACGCCTCATGGGAGGACCTCGGCGCCGACTTGGATCCAAGGTTCACGGCGTATCGTGTTCTTGTTTCAAAGGCCAGGACCCCGGCCAAGTTCGATCTGACACGCCTTGTCGAGAGCTGGGTCGGCGGCGAGATACCCAACTATGGCATCATCGCCATGATAGAGGAAGTAGCGGACCTGCAGGATGTTGTACGCCACTTCAATGCCGAAACATTGAAGCCATCCCTTAAGATCCGCTACTTCCTCCCCTCCGAGGACACCCCATAAAGATACGGGTGTCATAAGCAGGCGCAACGGGCCATGACGCCCGTTGCGCCTCCAGTTCGAGCTCGCAGATCATATCCCTAACCATTCCCGCTCCTTCACCATAGTCCTCGGCGAGGAATTCGCAGCAGCAGAAAAGATTCCAAGAGCATGTACTTGACCTCTCCGGCATAGATCACAAATTCGGTGTATCAGAGGAGCCACGGTCTCGGAGGAATCATGGATCAGAAGGCTAACCAGAATGCAGCAGATGAGCAGGATCTCCGAGATATCATGCTCCCGAAGGAAGAACAGGAAGAGGAGGAGGATCCGACCCTCATCCGGTGGATGCTCAGCATGAGCCCGGCGGAACGGCTCGCAGTGCTGCAGCAGTACGTCCGGTCGGTTCATAGTATACGCGATGCCAACCCGACCTCCTGATTTCCTCACAATCCTGCAAGTCCTTGCAGAGTACCATGTGGATTTCATCGTGATTGGTGGAGTTGGTGCAGTCCTCCAGGGAGCTCCTCTCGCAACCTTCGACCTCGACGTGATCCATTCTAGAGTTCCCGACAATATCGATCGCCTTGCTTCCGCCCTGCATTCCTTGGAATCCCACTACCGATATCATCCCGCAGAACGGCGAAGACCAAAGGCTCGTGATCTTGCAGGACCCGAGCATCACCTGCTTATGACCAATGCAGGACCCCTTGACTTGCTTGGCATTGTCTTGGGAGACAGAAGCTATGGCGACCTCCTAGGGCGAAGCGTGCAGATGAGGATCAGCTCTGACCTCAAGATCAGAGTCCTGGATTTGGCCATGCTGATCACGCTGAAGGAGGAATTGGGAAGAGAGAAGGACAAGGCAACATTAGGACTCCTTCGGCGGACATTGAAGGAACAGGGAAGGGCCTGATGTGAAACCTCATCATGGGAAGCCAAAGCCTAACCCGCATTTCTCATCCCACGTCGGACGCGGGACTGCACCCACCGATATGGCATCCCGCGTCGGACGCGGGACTTCGTCACGCTCCGTCGGCCTTCTCGGCGTATCGTTGGGGATACGCCTGCGGGGTCCTCGGTCGCACGCCGAGCCCGGACTTCTCATCAGCTTTCGGCTGCGATACCCGATATGGCTCCGTCTGCTGCGTTACGCTCTGTCGGCTTCCTCGACGTATCGCAGAGGATACGCCTGCGGAAGCCTCGGTCGCAAGCCTTGCATCCACAACCATCTCTTCTGTCTCGCTACGGAAGCCGGCGAGAAGTCCGAGCTGACATTCAGAACCATCTCGGCCGTTTCGCTTCGAAAGCCGGTGAGAAATGCGGGTTAGGCCTTGCATGGGCAACGAACAGGGGCATCTGATAAATCCTGGCTACGCTCTCGGTGTTGTCATAACAGCTTGCCTTTCAATCCTCACCTGTGTTGCCCTGCATCATGCACCAGAGGAGATTGGCGAGCAACCATTGGTAGGGGTCGCACTTCGGCTGCTCGTTCTGGGCATGGCCATTGCTATTGTTTCTCTGCTCTGTTCTCGTGTTGCGCCCCATCGCAAGCGCATCTTTTCCATATGCATCTTGAGCTATTTCCTATCAGTATCAGCATATCTTGTTCTCAAGAACACCCCATATAGCTTCAATGGAGTATTTGGGGACTATGGATTTCGGACTTCCTATATAACTAAGTTCGCGAGCAATTGGCGCTATGTAGATTTCACCTACAGAGATCTCCCGTCATTCTATCCGCCATTGTATTTCTATGTCCTTGGCAAGATCTCAGCGTTACTAAATATAGCTCCCTACAAGATGCTCAAGCTTGGGCTGTTGTTCGTTGTCTTCATTCTACCATTCGTATCAGAGAGACTATGGGCGGTAGTTGTTGGGCGAAGGTTGTCGGCTCCCATCACGTTTGTGCTATTGATCAATCAGCTCTGGTTCTCGCCCTATGAGTGGCTCAGTCTGATCATATTCATACCATGGTGGCTCCACTTTCTTGAGGGCACAGGCACGCAATCTTCCCCAACAAATCGGATCAAATGGTTTGCGGTAGGGGCAATCTTGGGTGGAATCATCATCCAGCTCTACCACTACTGGTTTTTCCTGGGAATCCTGGCACTCCTTGTCGGCACCGTCATGCGGCGGGATGGAAGCCAGGACAGTCAATCATCTGGTCGCATGCGCATATCACACAAAATACTGATGCTGGGACTGGCCGCTTTCTGTAGCGCATGGTATTGGGCGCCGTTGCTCCACAGCATGGTTGCGAGCGGGGAATGGAGAATGCTTCAGGTTCGTTACTTCGCGGGGAGCCATGTGCCGTTTCATCTCCCTTTCCTTGATCCAAGTGTCAGAGGCATGATCTATCTTGGTGGCTTGCTTTCTATCCTTCTCTCTCTGCGTCGCAGCCGGCTTTCTGCGGCATTGGCGACCCTACTGGCGGCGACGTATCTGTGGTTCATGCTGGGCTATATCGCCGCCCTGCTCGATCGACCGTTCCTTTCGGCCAGGGCCTACCCTCTGGTGGACTATATCCTTGGTATAGGCGCCATGACAGGCTTGATACGGGTCTGCTCCATCCGGCAGCTGAAATCCTATTTGGCCGATCGTTACAGATTGGTTCAAGGCGTCCTATGCGTCGTGATTCTGCTATTCTTGGGAGAGGGCGCAGTGGATACCATATCGAACCACGAGCTCTTGGCGCAGACCCTCAAGATTCGGTACCCCGATAGGTTGCTAGAGTCATTCGAGTCGATGACTGATGGTGATTACCGCGACAAGGTGATCCTCACAAGTCATACTGACATCATGATTTATCTGCCTGTGTATGGTTTTGCTCAATGGAGCGCCTACTACAGCCATCCCGCAGGAGCATTCCACAAGCGCATTGATTTCCTGCGTGATATCAGTAGAATTGATGATCCATCCGTTTTCGCAGCGGCCATAATGAATAACAGATACGATCTGATTGATTATATCATGCTTGATCGTGATGATTCCGTGTACGTGTTCCGATATTATGACGATAATTATCCTCACTCTGGTAAGTGGCGAATCATATCATTTCCCGTACGGCTTTTCAGTAGTGAGTATTTTGAATCGCTGATTCGCGATAACTACACATTGATTGCCCCCCGGTACGAAAACAATCCTATCAAACTCGAGGGATTGGATGTTGAGGACATGGGGAATTGGCATCTGGACAAGCTGATTCTCCTTGCCGGTCTCTGCGGGGAATTGGGTGAGCATGTTGGTATTCACCGGAGCGATGTTCTGTTCAGGAAGATCGCATCAGAGATCGAGAGCAGAACATCGACGCAGCCATCTATTTAAGTTCCTGCGCAGGAACTTAAATAGTTTGAGAGCGATGGGTTATGCCGTTCACGGACTTCATGTTGCGGAGTCATAGATTTAGGCGAAGGCTCGTGAGATTCCTGGGTCCGATCTTGCGGACGACACAGAGGTCGTCCCTCCAGAGATGCTGATAGGCTAGGAATGGGTTGATGGGGGAATGGGGGGATGGGGGAGGGGATGGAAACAGGCGGAATGAGGGGATGAACGTCGAACATTCAACATTCAACATCGAACGTCGAAT
>JAUXFG010000207.1 GCA_030620115.1 Candidatus Fermentibacterota bacterium | reverse complement strand
TGTTTTCCAAGGGAAATGCGCCATGGAGTTCATAGATCGCCAGGCAGAAATCGCCATCGTTCACGACCATTTGACCCGTCGAGGTTCCAGCCTCTTCGTCCTCTACGGGAGGCGACGGATCGGGAAGACCGCACTCCTCGAGCATGTATTGAATGCTTTTCCCTCCGCTGCGTACCACGTCGCCACGCGTTCGACAATAACGGACGAGCTCGCCCGGCTTTCTCAATCGGTTGCCCAAGCATGGGGAATGGCTCTGCTGGAAGCGCAACCACTGTCTTCCACAGAGGCTCTGATGGCGCTTCTCTCAGAGGTGCGGGACCCGGCAGTCCTTGTACTTGATGAGTTCCCGTGGCTTGTCGAAAGCGACCCAACACTCCCAGGACTACTTCAGGCCGCGTGGGACAAAGCTATTCAGCACTCGAAGCTCAAGCTTGTAGTTTGCGGCTCCTCAGTGAGTATGATGGAGCAGATCCTATTCTCGTCGCGAAGTCCACTCTATGGTCGACGAACCGGGCAGTTGAGGCTGGGTCCCCTCCCTGTCCGCGAATTGAGTCAGGTATTCCCCTGGTCTCCATTGGAAGTGATCGAGCTCGCGGCGTTGTTCGGCGGCGTTCCCGGCTATCTCCGACACCTCGATCCAAGCATTGGCCTGATTGAGAACCTTACGCGATTTGTACTCAAGCGCGGCGAACCGCTGTATGAAGAAGTACCCTTCCTGCTCCGTGAGAAGTTGCGCGAGCCTCGCGTGTACTACGCAATCCTGGCTACAATTGCTGGGGGGGCCAGGAAGTTTGGGGAGATCTCTTCAAAGGTTGGACTCGATCGGGCAAATCTCACCCGCTACATCGGAACCCTCAACGAGCTAGGGCTGGTGGAACGTGAAGTACCGGTCATGGAACATATGCCTGACAAGAGCCGAAAGGGTCTCTATCGGATCATCGACCCGTTTGTCGCTACATGGTTCACCCTTGTTGCGCCGCTCAGAGACGCTATCGAAAGGGGGATCGTAGACGCGCTATTCAACGCAGAGGTGTACCCCCGAGTCACCCGGCTTCTTCCAATGGCGGCCGAGGATGTTATTCGAGAACTACTTCGCGAGGGTGACCTTGAAGCAACACCTTCCTTTGACCCGGTGTTTGTGGGGCGCCACTGGAGCCCGACCGCTGAGTTCGATACGGTGCTATTGAACGCGACTCGCGACCAAGCACTGATTGCTGAAGTGAAGTGGACAAACCAGCCCGTAAGCTTTCGCACTCTTGACGATCTCCGTCGTCGCGTCACGAACGAGCCCGCGTTCGCTGAGATCAAGTGTAGCTTCTGTCTCGTGAGCCGAGCCGGTTTCGTCGACGAACGAGAACTCACGTCCGATGAGCACATCGTGGATATCAGCGCCCTGACGTGGAACCCCTAGCCCGGACTTCTCACCGGCCTTCGAAGCGAAATGGCTGAGAGGGCATTGCCCGCAAGGCTTGCGACCGAGGACCCCCTCCGAGCTGTAGGCTTTACGAGCTGGAAGCCGAAGGCGTATCCTCTGTCCCGCGTCTGACGCGGGACTCCAGCAGGAAGCTGGTGAGAAGTGCGGGTTAGCATATAGAGGCATTCGTTAAGAAGCGTAAAAGGGGAATGGCCCGGTTCTCGAAAAACCGAGAACCGGGCCTTGCTTCTTATGGAGCGATTTTCGTCGCAAAGGTGAACACCGGAACTACGCCCCACATCATTCTCCACTCTGCCCTGTGCTCCTCCTCCCTCTTCCCCATTCAATCAATCCAGCAATTCCTCCCCTTTCCCCGCACACTCGACCGTGCTTCATCGGCTCGGTATAGTGGAGTCACTATGGATTCACAAGCACCTTCATGGGGCGGCCTCTGGCTGCAATCCCATCCCGCGTACTGTGCGAGATGAACTTGTTCCTGCGCGAACCCTTGGGAGGTGAAAGACATGGGAGATCGAAAAGGCCAGACGACTACTCTACAGAGGGCGCACGCGGTGAGCGCTTTTGGGCAGAGCCCTGCAGTATGCGTCAGGTGAACCACGACTGTCTCATGGATCTCGAGTGTGCCGTGTGCCACCTAGAGGAGGCACTCGCTCGGCCGAAGGATGAGATCTTCCGCGATGCCTCCATCAAACGGTTTGAGTATGCATTCGAAGCGATGTGGAGAAGTCTGGAGGTCGGTTGCCAGGATGCCGGCATTCGGATCGAGTCGCCACACCAGAGCGTACTGCAGAGCAGTCTGCGACTCGGCGTTATTTCCGAAGATGATCGCTGGTCCCAGATGCTCACTGACCGCATCAGGACCGGTCACCTGCCTGACCTGAGGTCCGCCGATGAGATCTACTCCCGCCTTCCGGGGTACGCTTCACTGATGCGGGACACCCTGCGAGAGATACGATCCGAAAGGCCAGTTCCTCTGCTGGGCGGCTTGGCGTGATACTCCGGTGGGCTGCGGGTAGGCGCTTCATGTTCGACTGGGATAGACCGGCGCCATCGGCGGCCCTGATTTGGGAGTCGTTCGTCAGTAGGCGCTACCTTCGTAAACCGCGGCGCTCGGCCTATGGCTACGCCGGTGCGGCGTGAGATCCGACGGCCCGAGCATCGATGGAACTGAGGATGCGAAAAAGAAATCATGGGTCACCAGAATGGAGGTCTGCACATGTCTGGAACGATAGCTCTTGAGCTGCCCCGCGAGGTAGTTCACGCGACACGCTTGACTCCGTCGGAGCTGAGGCGCGAGCTGGCTTTGCACCTCTACGCCCAGGGCAAGCTCTCATTTGGAAAAGCACGAGAGATGAGCGGGATGACCATATGGGCTTTCCAGCAGTTGCTCGGAAACAGAGGCCTTTGCGCGCACTACGACGTGGAGGACTATGAGGAAGACTTGACTACCCTGAATCAGAGCGACTGATCGTGAGAGTCGTTAGCAACGCTTCGCCGCTGATCAACTTGGCAAGGGTCGGCAGGCTGGATCTGCTTCAGCGACTGTACGGAGAGCTGCTGATACCCCATGCCGTGTGGCAGGAGACCGTGATCGCTGGTGCGGGAGAGCCCGGTGCTGATCAGATCAAGAACGCCCCTTGGATAAGGGCGAAGGATGTCACCAACAAGCCGCTGGTCGATGTCTTGCGTCAGTAGCTGGATGCGGGCGAGGCCGAAGCCATTGCCCTCGCACTGGAAACACAGGCCGAACTCCTGCTCATGGACGAGCGGATTGGCCGCGAGACTGCCGCATATCTCGGCGTGGCGCGCATGGGGCTGATAGGTGTCATCATCGAGGCGAAGCGCAGGGGACTGGTGTCTGCCGTAAGGCCCCTTCTCGACCGCGTTGCGCGATACGGCGGGCTTTCGCGTCAGTGATACGCTCTACGCGCGTGTACTGCAAGATCAGGGAGAAGCGTAGCATACATAGACGCCCACAATGGGGCTACTACAAAGACACGAATGGACGCTTGGCGGCAGATCTCAATTCTTAATTGTAAATTATGAATTGTAAATTGCCAATGATTGGATCATGAATGAGCACTGATCGCTACCGGCGGCTTGGAATGACTAATTGCCAATTGATCCGATTTCCTGAGCCGAGGGGGACTATCTCCGATATTCACAAAGACTGTCGTTCTGCGAGATTAACCGGACTCCGGAAAGTGTGGCGCACGCGACGAGATATTGAACTGATGAGCGGGGTGAAGGGGAGGAGTCAAAACGCGCTGCGTGGGACAGAGGATGCTCAAGCTTGCGAATGACAGAATCAACGCTTTCTATTGGAGGCTATGCGTGATGAACAAGGGGTACGGACTCGATGACTTCAACGGAGAGACTTGAGGGCATGCTACTTCCGAATCGCGATAAGGCCTACATTCCTGAAGCAAAACTAGTTGACTACTTGCTTTCAGAGACCCAAGCTATCGGAAAAAGCAAAGCCCAAATATCCTGTTTAGCAAGGTAATTGGAAATGGAGGGAGGTCAAAGATGATACGCGAGCATGACACAGTTGTTCTCTCCCATGATGTGCTTGAGCATGGACTCAAGCGAGGAGACATAGGAGCAGTTGTGCACTGCTATCGCAATGGCGAGGGTTATGAAGTGGAGTTTGTGAGGGGAGGAGGAGAGAACGTTGCACTGTTGACCCTTCACCGCGCAGATGTGCGTCCGATGCAGGCCAAGGAAATCCTGCACGTCCGTCAGTTCAGAGCCGCATAATCGAATAGACATTGGTAGTGTGGGGGCTGCGCCCCATAAGCGCTAAGATAAGAGATGTCCTATTTTTCTATTCCTTTGGCGGGGGTTTCCGGGTTCAGATCTTTGATGTTTAATATTCAGGTCCAATATCGAACATCAAAGATCTGATAATCCCAAATCCGAGCGCATTCGACTGGCACTGGAAACAGAGAACATCGAGTCTCGTCCTGTATGGAAGCCCATGCATCTTCAGCCAGTATTCAAGGACTGCCGTGTCATCGGAGGCGCGATTCACCATATCCGTCTCCGCACTTGGTGCCTTCCGCCGTGACAAGTCCGTCTCCGCACTTGGTGCCTTCCGCCGTGACAAGTCCGTCTCCGCACTTCGTGTCTTCCGCCTACGTTTGGCCATCGCCAACTACGGACGTGACAAGGAGGCTCAAAGGACTCAAAGGAAGCAAAGGGCTGAAGAGTGGCGAGAGAATGGGGCCGGGAGTTGACGGATCGGCGTTGCCAAGCTACTTGACAAGGCAGGCTGCGATCCCCGCTCATGGTGGGCTTCGCACTATGCACTCCGCAAGATCAGGGGAAGATGAATGAGTGTGCAGCGGTTGGGCTATACGTTTGAATAGGATCCCGTGAAGGCTCGATCCAATCTCCGTAAGCATGGCGTATCCTTTGACGAGGCAACGACCGTTTTCGCTGATCCTCTTTCGATCTTGATGGCCGATCCAGATCATTCAGCCGTTGAAACCCGCTATATTGTCCTTGGAATGTCGGTCCGGAAGAGGCTGCTGGTTGTGTCCTTTGCGGATCGACCGCCGCGAACCCGCCTCATCTCCACACGACAGGCCACCCGAAAGGAGCGGAGGAAGTATGAAGAGGACTGACGTGCAGCGTGCCGTCGACCCTGATCAAGACACGATGCGTCCGGAGTATGACTTCTCAGAAGGGGTTCGGGGAGTGACCGCCTCCCGGTATGCTGAGGGAGTCAACGTTGTTGTCATCGACCCCGATGTCCTTGACGTGTTTCCGGACTCATTGGCGGTCAATCAGGCTCTCCGAGCGCTTGCCCCGGTTCTTCGGCAAGCGCGCCTCAGCAGAGGCAAGTCTGCGCATCGAGTGACCGCCCCGCAGCCGCGGTAGGTTGACTACCCGCAGATGCCCGGAGTGTTTCCGGCAATCGGTCTGAACCGATTTTGGGGATTTCTGTTGGATTTCCGGGGTCAGGATACCAGGTCTTTCTGGGGTGAGATCTTTGATGTTTAATATTGAACCACAAAACCACAGATTTCACTGATTGGGAGAGAAGATTACACTGATTATACGGATGGGGAGAACCACAGATTACACGGATTGGGAGAGAAGATTGGGAGATTGATTGACAGGATCCCCCAGATTATGGATTTGAGATTGACTGATTCCATATCCCCCCTCCTTCCCAATCCCCCACTCAAGCAATTCAGCAATCCAGCAATTCCCCCCGCCTCTCTCCCAATTCAAAATTAGGAATTGAAAATTGAAGCCTTCCGCTTCTGCCGGCAGGCTTCCCCCCCC
>JAUXFG010000088.1 GCA_030620115.1 Candidatus Fermentibacterota bacterium | reverse complement strand
TGCCGTGCGCGCCGATGATTTGGCGAAGAGATGCTTCCGCGGCGTCTCTGACAGTGCCGTCGGGATCTTTGACCTCGAACAAGTACTTCGCGGCATCCAAAATCTTGTACTGGACTATGAACTCCGCCTTGATGATGTTCTCATCACCCGTGAGCATGAGCGCTTCTTCCGGGATTTCCCGGTATCGAGCCGGCGGGCCGACGCTCAGCGTCCTGAACCCAACCTCGACTCTCCTGACCTTGAGGATCTTCGGCGTGTCCACCTGCTCCATGGGGGTCGGCAGCCGATAGTTCATTCCCGGCCCTGTGGTTCGGACATGCTCGCCGAACCGTCTCACCACGCCGGCCTCATCCGGACCCACCGTATAGATGCCGGAAAGAAGCCAGAGAACGATGAATCCCAAGAGGACCCATTTGAAACTGAGATTGATGTTCGGCATCTTGACCTCCCATCCCTCAGGCGGACCTGTGAGACTTCCACGTCCAGTGCTCATTCAAAACCTCCTGCTATGAATCAGAAAACACCAAGGTCGACCGCCGATTGCGAATCGACCAACGGATTTACCGGACTTCCCGTGAGCCCATCCTCTTCAACGCTTCAAACAAACTCCCCACGGGGACAAGCTCCAAGCCTTGGGGAGGCGTGACTTTCTTATGCCGGGATGAGAGGATGAACCCGCTGAGGCCAAGCTTCGCCGCCTCCTTCAGACGATTCTCGATATGCGTGACTCGCCGTATCTCACCGGCAAGCCCGATCTCACCCGCGCAGGCCGTCCCCTCGGGGAGCGGCCGATCGGTCACCGCAGAAGCCACCGCAAGGGCTATGCCCAGGTCGGAAGCGGGCTCCACAAGGCGGGCGCCTCCCACCACATTCACAAACACATCGCTGCTGCTTGTCCGCACGCCTGCCCGTCTCTCCAGCACTGCCAGCAGAAGCGCGAGCCGTTGCCGTTCCATCCCTGTGCACACCCGCTGGGGCGCCGGATACACCGTGGGACAAACCAGTGCCTGTACCTCCAGGATAATGACCCGCGTTCCTTCCACCGTGGCCACCAGCGCGCTCCCTGAGACCGGATTGGCATGCTCCTCCACAAAAAAACGAGAAGGATCATCCACATCAACAAGACCGACATCTTTCATCTCAAAAACACCAATCTCATTGGTCGATCCGAAACGGTTTTTGGTGGCCCGAAGAACCCTGAAGCTCTGATACCGATCGCCTTCGAAATAGAGTACCGTGTCCACCATATGTTCCAACACACGAGGACCGGCCAGAGAGCCTTCCTTGGTGACGTGTCCCACCAGAAACGTGGCAATTCCTTTGAGTTTTGCCATTGCCATGAGGAGCGAAGTACATTGTCGAACCTGGGATACCGTTCCCGGCACCCCAGGAAGAGAGGGCAGATACAAGGCTTGGATGGAATCAGCAACCAGGAAGTGAGGGGAAAGCTCTTCAGCCGCCCTTTCCACCTCCTCGATATCATTGTTTGCCATGACCAGCATATCGGTGGTGGAGATGCCCAGTCGAGACGCCCGGATCTTGATCTGGTGGCTGCTCTCTTCCGCGGTGGCATAGAGGACCTTCTTGCCTGTGGAGGCAACCTTTGCAGCGGTCTGAAGAAGCAGCGTTGACTTCCCGATGCCCGGATCTCCCCCGAGAAGCACAAGCGACCCAGGCACCACACCGCTTCCCAACACCCTATCAAGCTCAGTTGATCCTGAGCCGAACCGCGGTGCTTCGGCCATATCTACCTCGGACAAGAGGAGAGGGCGCCCACCGGACGGTACGGTGAAGGTGGAAGCGCTTTCTGTGTGCTTTTCCTCGCGATAGGAATTCCATTCACCACATTCCGGGCAGCGACCTTGCCACTTGAGGCTCTCCGAACCGCACTCTGCGCAGCGGTACACGATTCTCTTTTTCGTCAAGACGGTTCCACGGTCTCGGATGTGGCTGGATAGAAGCGGGTGTGGGTTTTCTCAAAGAAGAGATGCACAACGCCTGTGGGGCCATTTCTCTGTTTAGCGATAATGAGTTCCGTGGCCCCCTCCTCATCCTTCTCCTTGTCATACATCCCTGGTCGAAAAATAAGGAGCACCACGTCGGCATCCTGTTCAATGGCGCCGGACTCCCGCAGGTCGGAAAGCAGAGGGCGCTTGCTCCCATGCCGCTCCTCCGGCTTCCGACTGAGCTGACTCAAAGCAACCACCGGTATTGCCAATTCCTTTGCCAGGGCTTTCAAGCCTCTGGAGATGTCAGAGATTTCGATCTGCCGTGACTCGGTCCTGCCGCCGCCCGACACCAGTTGGAGGTAGTCCACCATCAGGACCCCGATATTATGCTCAGCCTTGAGCCTTCGGGCTTTCGCCCGGATCTCCATGATCGAGAGAGCGGCCGAATCGTCAACCCAGACGGGAGCTTCGGAAAGCGCACCAACCACGCGGGTGAGCGAATCCCATCCACGGTTCCCCAGTCGGCCAGTGCGCAAGCTGTGGGAGTCCACCCGGGCCTCTGCACTGAGTATCCGCTGCACAATGTCGAACTGGCTCATCTCCAAGCTGAACAGGGCGCAGGGCACCTTCTCCCGAAGCGCCACATATCTCAGAACATCCAGGGCAAGTGCGGTCTTTCCCATGGATGGTCTTCCCGCCACGATAATCAGGTTGCCCGGCTGGAGACCGCCCAACATGCCATCCAGGACCTTGAAGCCGGTAAGGAGACCAACTCGGCTCCGATCTCCCCTATGGATGGCATCAAGCTCATCCCATGTCTCGATGACGAGCTCCGACAGAGGCCGAAAGCGCCCTGGACGAGCCGTGCTGCCCACGTCATAGATGGACTGCTCAGCCTCGTCGATGAACTGCTCAACATCATCCGGCCCTTCATAGCATCGGGCCGTGAGACTCGTGGTCACGCGGATAAGGTCACGCAACCTCGCCTTCTCAGCCGCAATCTTGGCGTAATAATCAGCATTGGCGGCGGTGGCCACACGTTCGAGCAGTTCGGTGAGGTAGAGTACGCCTCCGACCCCCTCGAGCTTTCCGGAGGAGCGCAATGCTTCTTGAACGGTGACCAGGTCTATGGGGGTTCCGGCGGCGTCCAGATCGAGCATGGTCGAGAAAATGATCTTGTTGGCGGGTGAATAGAAATCGTCGGGCCCCATGACCTCCCGGACCGACAGAAGCGCCTGATTATCCAACATCACCGCCCCGAGAACCGCCATTTCCGCTTCAGGCGCTTGAGGCGGCACCAGGCTTGTTGGAGCTCTTTGCGCAGCCATGATCAGCTATCCTTCTGGGGTCTCGGAGAGAGAATCCCCAATTCCGTCGCGGTCCGACGTATCATCTTTATGTCGCGCCACGCGTCCGGTCGCGTGGCCACCTGGTGGAGCAAGGCCGAGGGATGGTATGTGGCGACGACGGGGATCTCGTTTCGCATGTGAACCTTTCCCCTCATCTGCCAAAGCGACAACCCCTCGCTTTTCAACAGATAGCGGCCGGCAAACCGGCCCAAACCTACAATCAGTCTTGGCCGCAAGATCCTGATCTGCTCCTCGGTGAAGCGCCTACAAGCCTCCACTTCCTCTGGCTCAGGGTCTCGATTCCCCGGTGGCCTGCACTTGACCAGATTCAGCAGGAAATACTGATCGTCGGGAATCCCCGCCAGAAGGAATAGGCGTCTCAGCAATTTCCCGCTCACACCCACAAAAGGAAAGCCCTGCTGATCTTCTTGCCCGCCTGGAGCTTCCCCAACCAGTACAAGACCGCTTGCATAGCTGCCGGCCCCGGGGACCGTGTTTCGTCGAGTCCTGTGCAGGGGGCACGCGGTGCACTCCCTGATCTGATCCGCAATCCTCTGGAGCGCTCTACCGGCGTCGCCGGGCTCCGGGGAAATGGGCTGATCCCTCGTCAGAAGCATGGGCTTGTCGAAAAAGAGCTCCTCCTCGCCGAGATCACGGAGCTGTCTGAGATACGCCACAAGCTGTGTGGCAGTAGGGCTACTCCTTCTCAGGGTTCATCCCCCTTGAAGATCTGTCCGTATAGCGCCAGGACACATCTCCGGCAGTGGCCCTCCGAAGTCCCTCCATCGTCGCTTCGACGGCCCCTTCGGGCGCACCTCCCGCTGCCATCCGCAAGGCGTTGATCCTTCTCGCCTCTTTCGCGGCAACGATGATGGCTTCATACTTATTCCTGTATTGCTCTGAGATTCTATCAATGGGGAAAATCACTGTTTGATTCCTCCGTGAAAAGCCCGATACAAACTACTGTTCTTTTCGATGCGCCAGCGTTTCATTTGCTCCGCCTTGATGATTGCCGTCACGGTGGAGACACATTCCTCCAACACATCGTTGACCACCAAATAATCGTAGGCCTCCATACCCCTTTCTATCTCATATTGCGCATTCTGTATCCTCAGCTTGATCTTCTCTTCATCCTCCGTGCCCCGGGAGCGGAGCCTGTGAATGAGCTCATCCTTATTCGGAGGCAGAAGAAAGATGGACACCGCCTCTGAAAGAGTGGACATGATCTCGCATCCACCTTGAATGTCAATATCAAGGAGCACGATGCGCCCACGACTGAGACCATGTTCCACCTCGCTTCTGGGTGTCCCATAGTAGTGATCATGAACCACCGCCCATTCCAAGAACCCGCCACTGTCGACCAAACTTAGAAACTGCCCCTCATCAAAAAAATGATAGTCGACACCATCCCGCTCCTTCCCTCGCGGCGGGCGTGTAGTTGCGGAAACGGAGATGCAGAACCTCTCCGGGTTCGCCCGTTGGAGCTCCTGTGCCACGGTTGTCTTGCCCGTTCCCGATCCCGCCGAGAGCACGACGGGGAATAGAACTCCCTCACTCAAGATTGGCGACCTGTTCCTTCATCTTCTCAACCCTGGAACGCGCCTCGAGCGCAAGATTCACCACCTCGATGAGCGAGCTCTTGCTGGAGAGAGTACTCAGCTCCCGCTGCATCTCTTGAATGAGAAACTCGAGAAATCTCCCCTGCGCTCCTTTTCTCTGCACGCGCTCTTGAAAGGCCGAAATATGGCTTCTCAGGCGAGTGATCTCTTCACTATAGTCGCCCTTAACCAAGAGAAGTGCGATTTCCTTGCTGATCCGTTCCCGGTCAGCAACGAGGAGATCCGCCCCTTCTCCGAGTCGTCCACAAGACATCTCGAGACGTTCCTCAAGCTTCCGAGCCACCGTTGGAGTATGTTGATCTATTGCCTCGAGGGTCTCTTCGGCGGCATGGAGATGTGCATCAAGATCCTCCAGTGTAGCCTTGCCCTCAGCTTCCCGTGAAATCAGCAGTTCTCCCAGCGCTCTCTCAACAACTTGGAGCGACACATCGCGGAATCGTTCCGGATCGTGCGAGGAACCCCCTGCAAGGCCCGGCAGCATCATCACCGCCGAAGGATCGAGTTTCCCATCAGGACCCGGTATCAATAGACGCGCTTGACGAAGATAAGCCCTCATCTGGGCCTGATTCAGCGCGGCATTCGAACCTCGTGTCTTCCCTGTGACAGTCAAAGTGAGTGTGACTTTGCCCCGAGAAAGCCGTGAGCGAACCAATCGACCGTATTCGATCTCCATATACTCCCACCGAGGGGGTAGACGCATCGACAAGTCAAGGAATCTGGAGTTGACGCTTCGCAGCTCCGCCTCTACCGCTACTCCGTGCACGATCCGTGCCGCCCTTCCGAACCCGGTCATGCTGCGCAGCATACGGATTCCTCCCCTCTTCCCGACCTCCCACAAGGGCCCTCCGCCATGACTACTCTGGCACGACCGGCCAGATCATCGACGATCCGATAATGGCCTAGGTCGGTCTTCTCGAGAACTCTCCCCATGTGCTCCGCCTGCTCGGGGCCTATTTCCATGGCCAGAAGGCCTTGGGGTTTCATGTGGGTGGCAGCAGTGAAAAGAATCGCCTGGAGCTGCTCTATGCCTTGCCATCCGCCATCAAGGGCACTTTCTGGCTCCCACTCCCGCACAGAAGAGGGCAGGGAGGCCAAGCGGTCGGACGAGATATATGGCGGGTTGCTTGCCACCACGTCAAAGTGCGGCCCAGGCCGCAGGGCGGTCAGCCAATCACTTGCCACAATATGTATGCTCCCCGCCGTGCGCTCAAAACGAAGATTCGCCTTGGCCAACTCCAATGTCTCCATGGCGCGATCAATGGCAACAATTGTCGACGCTGGCATCGCCTTGGAGAGCGCCTTGGCAATACATCCCGTGCCCGTTCCCAGATCAAGAATCCAGGGGGCCGGAAGACGCCGCTGCCTACACCAGGCGATCACCTCTTCCACGAGCATCTCCGTCTCGGGTCTTGGGATGAGCGCGCGTTTGTCCACGGAAACCTCTATGTCGTGAAAGCCAACACGGCCAAGCACATAGGCAACTGGCTCACCTCCCGCGAGTCGATTCAGCGCACTATGAAGGAGACAAACACTCTCGGGGGGCATCTTTTCATGCACCCTGCGTGGAAGGATATTCTCCAACTCCCTCCCGGTTATATCGGCAAGGAGTCTCCATGCCGCGTTCACTCCTGCTCCTGTATTGCCTTCAGGATCCAGAAAGCGGGTCAAGCGCCGCGCTGCGTCAATCCATCTCATGTGCATGGGCGAGCATGCTCTAATAAGGCCAGTTGCTGCTCCGCATGGCGGGCTTGGAGTGCGGCAATGAAGGGATCAAGCTCGCCGGCAAGAATTTGATCCAACTTATAGAGGGTCAATCCCACACGATGGTCGGTCACCCGCGACTGTGGATAGTTGTATGTGCGTATCTTTGCACTCCTATCGCCAGAGCCGACTTGGCTCCGCCGTTCCCGTGCCAGCTCTTCGTTTCGCTGGCGGATTGCACTGTCCAGCAATCTAGCACGAAGAACCTTCAGTGCCTTTGATTTGTTCTTATGTTGTGATTTCTCATCTTGACATTGTACCGTGATACCGGAAGGGACATGCGTGATTCTGACGGCCGAATCGGTGGTGTTGACACTCTGGCCGCCCGGGCCGCTTGACCGGTACACATCGATCCGGAGATCTTTGGGATCGAGGTCAATATCCACCTCTTCTGCTTCCGGAAGGATCGCCACACTCACCGCGGAGGTGTGGACCCGACCTTGTGTCTCCGTGACCGGCACTCTCTGCACGCGATGCACTCCGCTCTCATGGCGCATCATGCCATAGGCCTCAGAGCCGTGAAGCGCACATACTACTTCCTTGATCCCACCAAGTTCAGTGGCATTGGTGTTGAGGCGCTCGATTTTCCACCCCTTGCGCTCCGCGTATTTCGTATACATACGAAGGAGTTCTGCCGCAAAAAGCGCCGCCTCATCCCCACCGGTTCCCGCACGGATCTCGAGAATTGCATCCTTGTTTTCATGAGGATCGGGGGGAAGAAGATGATGCAACATCTCCTCTCTTTTGGCCTCGACCTTTGGCGCCAGCTCGGCGACTTCCTCCTCGGCAAGGGCAGCAAGCTCTTCGTCACTATCAGCAACCAGTTCCTTCGCCTCAGCAAGGCGTTGCTCCAATGCTTCCATCTTTTCGAGCTCGCCGACGATTCTCTGTACTCGAGAGTGCTCGCGGCCTATTGTCTTGTAGCGGGATGGATCTTGTACAGTTGCCGGGCTTGCCAGCTCTTGCTCAAGCTCGCGCAGCCGCTCCCGAAGCCCCCGCAGGTGTTCGTAGAATTGTGTTCTGCTTACCCCACGCGCTTACCCCCCCGGTGCCCGCTATTGCTCGCGCCGAGGCGTGGCGAGCTTATAGCGCCTGCGGTATTTCTCCACACGGCCTGCGGTATCAATCAGCTTCTGTTTCCCCGTGAAGAATGGGTGGCATTTGGCACAGATCTCCGTCTTGATCCTTGTGGCCGTTGACCTGGTCTTGAATTCGTTTCCGCAGGCACAAGCGGCCGTCACTTCATGGTATTCAGGATGGATTTTTTTCTTCATGACATTGCTCCTTGCGGGACTACTCACTCATTGATTCAAGGAATTTCTTGTTGCTCTTCGTCTTACGCATCCGTTCAACCAGGAGTTCCAACCCCTCCTGAGGACTGAGCTCGTTCAAGAATTTCCTCAGAATCCATACCTTATTCAGCGTATCCTCTTCAAGAAGGAGTTCCTCCTTCCTGGTGGATGACCTATTGACCTCAATGGCGGGGAAAATACGCCTATCGGAGAGCTTTCTGTCAAGGACAAGTTCCATATTCCCCGTGCCCTTGAACTCCTCAAAGATCACTTCGTCCATCCTGCTCCCGGTATCGATAAGCGCGGTCGCGATGATCGTCAGGCTGCCGCCTTCCTCTATCTTCCTCGCGGCTCCGAAGAATCGCTTCGGTCGCTGAAGGGCATTGGCATCGACGCCCCCCGAAAGAATCCTGCCTGAATGCGGTACCACCGTATTATGAGCTCGAGCGAGCCTGGTGATGGAGTCCAAGAGGATCACGACATCGTGCTTATGTTCCACCAGCCTCCTCGCCTTTTCTATTACCATGTCCGCCACATGGACATGGCGTTCAGCCGGCTCATCAAAGGTTGAGCTGATGACCTCTCCCTTTACCGACCTCTCCATGTCCGTCACTTCCTCGGGCCGCTCGTCGATGAGAAGGACTATCAAGACGGCATCAGGATGATTGGTGGAGATCGCATTGGCAATTTCTTGGAGGAGCATGGTTTTCCCCGCCTTGGGAGGAGAAACAATGAGCCCTCTTTGTCCCTTCCCGATGGGTGAGAGAAGATCCATGATCCTGGTGGAGATCTTGTCGGGCACATACTCAAGCCGATATCGTTCGGTGGGATAGAATGGCGTCAAGTTGTCGAACAGTGGTGCGTTCTTTGCGCCGTCCGGATTCTCGAAGTTCACGGCCTCAACACGGAGCAAGGCATAGTATCGCTCCCCGTTTTTCGGAGGACGAATCTGCCCGGATATGGTGTCACCCTTCCGCAGGCCGAACCGCTTTATCTGTGATGGCGACACATAGATATCGTCCGGCCCCGGCAAATAATTGTACGAGGTGGATCGCAGGAATCCGTAGCCCTCAGGAAGGATCTCGAGGATTCCCTCGGAGAATATGAGCCCATTCCGCTTTGCCTGGGCCTCAAGTATCCTGAAGATGAGCTCTTGCTTCCGAAGCCCGGCAAATCCCTGCAGCCCGAAATCAGTCCCCACATCGAGGAGCTGAGGCATCGTCTTCCTCTTCAGAGCGGCAATGTCCAGATGTGAACCATTCCGATCGAATGCCCTCTTCTGTCCCCCGGTTGATGTCGACTCTTTGGAAGCCGGGACTTTCTTGGCCTCATCTATTGGAGCCGAAGAGCGCGATGATGTTCTCTTGGTAACTTTTTCTACCATAGTCTGTTCCTGTGGATGGGTGAGATGATGGATCAGGCGGCCACCCGACATCAGTCCGCGTGGCCTCATTCAACTGAAGGATAATTATCCACACACACGTGTATGGGCGATTGTTGTGTGGCCTATGGATATCACGTAGCCGAATAGCAAGAGAAGTTGTGCCCTTGAGGAATCCAGCGAATAGGGCAATCCGCCCTATTCTCCTATTTGCGGAGGCGCCCCAAAATGCGAATCCGCAGAGCGGCTGGTCCAAAAAAAACAGCTGCGCTGCAAATTAGAGTAACGTGTCACACACTGTCAAGGGAACTGCCGTGCGGGCCAGTTGCCGGAGCCCATGGACGAGCCTATCTTGCCCTGCGCTTTCCCGACAAGGCTCACATGTGATCAATCCCATTGATGATTCTGATGGAGTATGACTATTGCGGGTGCTGCTTCTTCAAACGAGAACAATGTTGGACGAGCCTCCGATCTTTCCCCTGGGGCTCGCGTATCTCGCTCCTGCTTTGCGCGCGGAAGGCCACCATGTGTATGTATATGATTCCAACATTGGTCTCAGTACCGAACGGGCCATGGAGCGCGCCATTGAAGCGATCAAGCCAGAGATCGTGGGAGTCTCGATACGAAACATCAAGAATGCCCGCCCAGGCAGTCACCAATCCGATATCGACGAGCACCGGGCCACCATGCGATTCATCAGAGCACAGGCGCCTGCCGCAACCATCGTCGCAGGCGGGGCGGGCTTCTCCCTGTACGGCAAGGAACTCATGATGCAGATCCCGGAATTCGACGTGGCCGTCTTCGGAGAAGGCGAGGAGACCTTTCCCGAGCTGCTATCGAATCTGCAAAGCCCACAGGATGTCCTAGGAGTGCTCTGGCGCGACGGCGATCAGATAGAGTTCACCGGGCGTCGACCGCCTCTGGACTTCCGTTCACTTGCACGGCCTACGCATCATCATTTTGACATAAGAGCCTATGCAAGGGAGTCAATGGGTATTGGGATCCAAGCAAAACGCGGGTGCGCCTTGGACTGCATCCACTGCAGCAATCACTACCTCTTTCAGCGGAAGCTTCGTATGCGCGAACCCGGCGACGTCGTTGATGAGATAGAGGAGTTAGTCCAGGATCATGGGCTCCATCATTTCATGTTCGCCGACGAGATCTTCAACTTGCCGAGACGCCACGCCCAAGAGATATGCGAGGAAATGCTCAGGCGGAATCTAAGGTTGAGATGGACGGCGTGGTTCAAGGAGAGTGAAATCACTGAGGAGTCGGTTCGGTTATTCCAACGCGCCGGCTGCAATGGATTGTTTTTCTCACCCGACGTGGCCTCAGATGATCTTCTTTCGCTGTGGGGTAAAGGCTTGAAGGAGGAGCACTTGTACCAGGCCATGGAAGTCGTGAGGCGGACAGGCATTCCTGCGGAATGGAACTTCATGGTCAATGGCCCGGGCGAAAGCTGGTCTTCCCTGGTGAAGGTGGCCAAGTTCCTTGGAATTGCGTCTCTGAAACTCGGTCGAAAGCTGCGCCTCACCAGCTATTTCGTCCTTGTAGTACGCATATACCCCCATACTCGCCTCCAGGAAGTTGCTATTCATGATGGGATCATCCGCGCCGATGATGACCTCATAGAGCCCGCATACTACAATCCGCCCCCAAAATCTCATCTCTTGAACCCTTTGATTTCCATCCTTGGCGCCGCATGGCAGACGCGACAGTTCGTGCGCGCACTGAAGAATCCTGGAATCCATCGTGATTAACTCATCCCGTCCCATTGGCGTTTTTGACAGTGGCCTGGGGGGATTGACTGTCGTCCGGGCACTGCTCGATGCTTTGCCGGCCGAAGATTTGGTGTATCTGGGCGACACGGCAAGGGTCCCTTATGGAACCAAATCAGCGGAGGTCATCGAGAGATTCACCTTGGAGGGTGCGACATTCCTGCTCTCAACAGACATCAAACTCCTGGTACTTGCGTGCAATACCATGTCAGCCACGTCGCTGCCCGCGTTGGCATCCAAGCTTTCGATCCCGGTGCTTGGCGTCATAGAACCCGGCGCCGAAGGGGCATGCAAAACAAGCCGAAGCGGGAGGATCGGAATCATCGGCACCTCAGCCACCATTGCCTCCCAAGCATATAGGAGGGCGATCCTCCGGCGGAGACCCGAGTGTCAGGTGTTCAGCCAGGCCAGTCCACTTTTCGTACCATTGGCGGAGGAAGGCTGGGAAGAGACGGAGGTGGCGCTTCTGGTGGCGCGCCAGTACCTCGGGCCACTAGTCGCGCAGCAGATTGACGTCCTCGTCCTCGGGTGCACCCACTATCCGCTTCTTTTCCCAACCATCCAACAGGTGGCGGGGCCAGACATTCGCCTTGTTGATTCTGCAACCCAGACTGCTGCCGAGGTAGAACGCCATCTTCAGAGCACTGAAAGCCGGAACACGGGTGCTGTCGGTTCGCTCCGCGTTTACCTTACCGACATACCTCCTTCATTCATCGGCATGGCGGGGAGGTTTCTTGGGCGGCCCGTCGCACATGTAGAACGAGTAGCACTCTAACCCCACGGAGGATGCCCCGGTGTGCACGCTTTTTTGTTGTCTTTTGACCAGTGCCTTCATTGCATCTGCGCCGCTCCCTCACCATGAAATCCATGCGATTATCCTTCCGGAGGAACATGGGATTCAGGTTACCGATACCTTCACATGGCCCCATGGGCCGCAACGCGACCTCTCAATCCTGCTGCATGAGTCGCTTACACTGGCTCCGGTCGCGGGCGTGACTATTACCGATCCCGACACCACTGGGTCCGTGCCCTTCGATGCAGAATCCCCGGCGCGTCTCATCACGCTCCGAGCCGAAGACGATGTGCTTCCTTTCCCCATCGTGTTGACCTATAGCGGCATCATCCATGACGAGTTGGAAGAAGCGGTCAACTACGCCCGTGGATTCTCCACCACAAGCGGACTCATCGACACGATAGGTGTGTTTCTCACCGGGGGAAGCTACTGGCTGCCCACGATCCCTGATTGTCTCTTTTCCTATGATCTCCATCTCTCCCTCCCGGAGGGCTGGCAAGGCGTCAGCCAGGGCGAACGCGGGCAAGATTCTCACGGCGATGTAGTGTGGCATTGCCGCCATCCCATGGAGGAAGCTTATCTGGTGGCAGGGAAGTACATCAGATTCGAGCATCCCTGTGAGCCGGCAACCGCGGAGGTCTATCTCTTCAGCCCGGATACCTCTCTTGCCTCCACCTATCTCGAAGCCACCTGTCGATACCTCGACATGTACAGCGCCATGATCGGGCCATACGCGTACGAGAAGTTCGCCCTGGTGGAGAATTTCTGGCAGACAGGCTACGGCATGCCCTCATTCACCCTCCTCGGCAGTGTGGTGATCCGTTTGCCCTTTATTGTGCATACATCGTACGGTCACGAGATCCTCCATAATTGGTGGGGAAACGGCGTGTACGTTGATTGGGATTCGGGCAACTGGTGCGAGGGCCTCACCTCCTATCTGGCCGACCATTATTACAAGGAGCTTGCGGGCCAAGGGGCTGAACACCGGCAGAAGCTCCTTCTCAACTACGCATGGTATGCCGCCGGAAAGAGCGACTTCCCTCTCAGGGAATTCACGGAGCGAAGCTCCTCCTCCACTGAGGCAATTGGATACGGCAAAGCCGCCATGCTCTTCCACATGCTGAGGAGAATGCTCGGCGATGATCTGTTCTTCTTGGGTCTGCAGGGATTCTGGGAAGAGATGAAGTTCAAACACGCTTCATGGGATGATATCGCCGAGGCCTTCTCCGATCATGATCTATCTTGGTTCTTCCACCAGTGGGTCGACTCAACGGGCGCCCCCAAAATCTGCCTGGAGAGTGCTCATATCATTGGGAACGCAGTGTTTCTCGTACTCAGACAATCCGAACCGGTCTTCTCTCTGGAGATTCCCATTCGTTTGACCTCGGAGCTCGACGGCGAGCCCCGCATCACGACCCACCGGATTCCCATGAGCTCCGTCATGGTGGACACCACCATCGCGACATCCGGCACACCCGTCGAGATTGCCGTGGATCCCGATTTCGATGTATTTCGCCTTCTCCTCGACGGAGAAGCGCCCACTGGTCTGGGCATGATCTTCGGGGCGGACACCACACTTCTTCTCTCATCGCTCGGCGACGAGTTTGTCCACGCGGTTCGGGACAAGTGGCCCACCGAAGGAGTGATGCAATTGTGCTCTGACGAAGATCTGCCGGCAATCGTTTCCCGAGGAGCGGAGGGCAACGCCGTATTGGGGATTGGGCCGCTGCCCAAGCAACTCCATGCCGAAGCGCCGGAGATGGCCGCCATGTATCACGATCTATCGAAAGCCGATGATGCCGAGCCCGAAGCATTGGGAGATGAAAGGACCGTCGTACTGGCGGCCCGGATGGAGGCCAGCAGGGGCTTATGCTGGATCATCCCCGGCAAGAACACCAATCCGGCGGTTCTCTTATCCATCACCAGGAAACTTGCACACTATGGTGCCTACAACTTCCTTTCTTTCGAAGGCACGCGGTGCAAAACCAAGAAGCGATGGAAGCGAGGATCAAATCCAATGGTAGTTCTGTTCGGCGACAAAGGGGGAGCTCCATGATCCCTCGCGCCGGGTTGCTTCTCCTCCTCTTGTTGTCCACTGCATACGGAGGACCCTTCTCCCTGGGGACTCGGGGCATGTTGAAAAATGGCCTCGAGGTGATCCTGCTCAGAGACCCTTCTCTCCCCGTGGTTGCCACGGGTATTTTCATCCGTGCGGGTTCAGAGAACGAGAGCGAAGCGACCAGTGGCGCGACGCACCTGTTGGAGCATTTGCTGTTCAATGGAACGGAAGACATGTCGCAGGATGAGCTCTATACCTTCATGGAGCTGCATGGCCTCTATATCAATGCCGCCACGCGTCAACGAGGAACCGTCTTCATCGGCCTTTCTGCGCCTGACGAGATGGACGCGCTCCTGGATGTCCAAGCCGGGATGCTTTTCGCATCGACACTCGCTGCCGAGAACTTCGAGAAAGAAAAGCTTATTGTGCTCGAGGAATTGGCCGGTGGCCGCACACGAGCCGATGAGTACATCTCCGCATTCTACAAGACACTGATATTCGCCGGGTCCTCATGCCGATTTCCCGTTCTCGGAAGCCCGGCGACTGTAGAAGCCATGTCGCGGGATGTTCTGTACACCTACTACAAGACATACTATGTACCAAACAACATGACGCTGGTGCTCATGGGTAACTTCCCCTGGCCCGAGACATGGAACAGACTCCACGCATCATTCGGCACGTACTCCCCGGCTCCTGCGCCGGCTTCAAAGCCATGTGTTCTCCCGGATGTGCGCTCCATCCCTCCGGAGACAACCTCTGTTCCCACACCGTCCCCGGCTGTGCTGTTGACGCTTGCCGCACCCGGGCCGGAGGACCCCGACTTCCCTGCGGTGTACCTCATGAGCAAGCTCCTGCCCGAAGTGAGCAACGAGATGTGCGATTCAACCATCTCTTCACTCTCCGCCAACCTGTGGATCGGAGCGCAGGAGAGCAGACTCACCATTACCATGACCCTTCCGGACAAAGCGGCCCTCCATACATTGGGCACACGGCTCGATTCTCTCCTTGTGTCTCTGTGCCGGCGCATCTCATCTCACGATGAGCTGCAGCTGGGCAAGATTGGCTGGGAGACCGACATGCTTTTCTGGATGGAACGACCTCACATGTTCGCCATAATGGTCTATGATCTGCTGGCGGGCTTGGGATGGGAGAAGGCAACCCGCCTGGAACAGGCGATCCACACCATGGATCCTGAGAACTTCTCACAAGCAGTCAGGAAATGGCTGGTCGGGGCGCCACGATCCTTGCTGATAGTGCTCCCGGGCGAGGAGATGCCTTCCTTTGAGGCTCTCGATCCTCAACCACGGGGATCGATCTCCTTGGGAAGGCCGCGTGGCCAGAAGATACCCACATTCCGGGAGGTTCTACCAAAGATCTCGCCCCAAGTAGAAGATAGCATGGTCATTGCCTCGACCCTATTGGACACACTGAGCTCAGGAATGGTAATCTGCGTCAGAGAAGAGACCGGATTACCCGTGGCCGGTTTGTTTCTTCTCTTCCGGAAGAAGGCAAGCTTCGAGGAAGCAGGAAAGGAAGGGACCGCGGAGATCTATCATCGGCTCCTGGGAACAGGACCCAGTACAATCGAGGAATCGACATATCATCGTAGAATTCGACAATTGGGCGCCTCGATCAAGGTCACAGACAATCCCTTCTTACCGTTTGATGATTACTACTACTCATCACGGTGGGGCTATATCCGCGTCACCACGCCCATGGCGACATTCCTTGAGAC